>JARYLH010000042.1 GCA_029907755.1 Candidatus Methanosuratincola sp. | reverse complement strand
GGGCTTGGAAAGAGCTTATATTTCTACTGGATCCACTAATTCAAATGCATCCCCTGGAGAGACCACCATGACGGATCCGCTAGACAGCCTTTTCAGCAGAGTGCTCAGCGCAAAGATCTTTGCCAACAGGGAGATGATGAGGCCGGACTACATACCGAACGACTTGCCGCACAGGGAGGATCAGATACTCAAGCTCGCGGAGATCCTTGCTCCTTCCCTGAAGGGGTCGAGGCCCTCGAACATATTCATCTACGGAGTTCCTGGGACTGGGAAGACGGCGGTCACGAAGTATGTGCTGAAGAAGATCGAGGACGAGGGCAGGAAGATAGGGATCAACCTGGGGGTTGCGTACATAAATTGCAAGCATGATGACACGAATTACAGGGTCTTGGCCGACCTGTGCGAGTCCGTGGGGGAGAGGATCCCTTTCACAGGGCTCTCGACCTCAGAGGTGTTCAGAAGGTTCGTGAACCTTGTCGATTCATCCGAAAGGATGATCTTCGCGGTCTTGGACGAGGTGGACGCGCTTGTCAAGAAGACGGGGGACAAAGCGCTATACGATCTCACGAGGATAAACCAGAGGCTGAGCAGGACCAGGATCTCGATAGTCGGAATAACGAATGACCTCAAGTTCATGGAGTACCTCGACCCAAGGGTGAGGAGCAGCCTGGGAGAGGAGGAGCTCGTCTTCCCCCCTTACGACGCCTCGGAGCTCGAGGACATCCTAAGCAGAAGGGCGGCAGTCGCATTCAACAGGAACACCTTAGAAGGGAGCGTGATCAAGCTCTGCTCCGCGCTGGCTGCGAAGGAGCACGGTGACGCAAGGAGGGCCCTAGATCTCCTCCGCATCTCGGGCGAAATAGCCGAGAGGAACGGGGACACTAAGGTGACCGAAGAGCATGTCAGGATGGCCCAAAGGGAGATTGAGAAGGACAGGGTGGTTGAGGTGATCAGGACGATGCCCCTTCACTCGAAGATACTCATCTTGAGCCTTTACCTGATCGGCAAAGGGGGGTCAAAAGGCGGCTCGACAGGGGAGCTCTACGACCTGTATTGCACAGTAGCGAAGAGCATGGGACTAGAGCCGCTCACCCAGAGGAGGATAAGCGACCTGATCAACGAGCTCGACATGCTCGGGATTGCGAACGCGAAGGTTGTGAGTAAGGGCAGGTACGGCAGAACCAAGGTGGTAAGCCTGAGCATATCCGCGAAGAACCTGAAGGAATCACTGCAGGACGACCCACGGCTCGAATCGCTCGTCAAGAAGTGAAGCGGGGGCAGCGGGCGCCCGTCGACGGTATGATCCCGGACTCCCGAAAGGCTGATTATCGAAAAGGACCAATTCATAATTGCCGGGCTACCCCAGAGCCTAGGCGAAGGAGGCTTCTCGGTGTGGGACATCTCGATCTCTGTATGCGGAGGGAGGGTCTGCCCTTTCAAGAGGGGGAAGACCCCTCTGGTTCTCCTCGCCGCAGCAGGGATCAGGCCCCTAAAGGTCACCATATCGGACGTTGAGATCGACGGGATGGACGCAACCGAAAAGATCGTCGGAGCCATATTGAGCAGCGAGTGGAGGATCGAAATCCTCTTTTCGAGGAGTGTCCCAGTCGCGGGATTCAACCTGATAGACCCCGAAGAGATCTTCAAGATCACCGGAGTGCCTTCAGTCTTCGTGCTCGGGGAGGAGCCAGACAGCGGGGCGGTTGAGTTTGCTTTGAGGAGGCACTTCCCCGACTGGAGGAGGAGGCTCGAAGTCCTTAGGAAGCCAATTGGCCCGCACAGGTTCGAGGTTCCAGGGATAGGCGAAGTATTCCTGGCATGCTACGGGATCAGACCCGAGTCGGCGTTCATAGCCGTTAGGCGCCTTTCGATGTTCGGGAAGATCCCAGAGCCGCTCAGGGTCTGCTGCATGCTCTCAAAGGCAATTTCTTAGCGACTGGGCCAAAGCGAGCGTGGGGCTTGCGCACCAGAAGGATGATCTTGGCTAACTGAAGTTCAGTTCGTAGGTCTTCATTGTGACGAGGTCAACTACCGGAACTATTGAGGGCTTGGGCACTATCCCAGCCGAGAGCTGGTACTTGGTCTGCGACTGCCAGGTGCCCGAGTTGACCACCAGCACGCCCCTGTATTCAGCTATCCCCTCCACATGGACATGCCCAGCGTGGAATATGTCAGGGACGGGATCAATCACGAGTCGGTCCTTGGGCTCCGGCGCGAGCGGGGTCTTCTCCCCGTATATTGGGGCGATGTGCCTTGACTTCAGGAGCTCGACCATCGCCCTCTGCGGCTCCCTGAAGTTGCAGTCGGGGAGGAATGGGATCACATCATCGAGGCTCCTACCGTGCGTCAGGAGAAAGGTCGCGCCGCCGAGGTTAACGAATGAAGGGTCTCCCAGCATGAGGACATTCCTCATCGAGTAGAGGGGCGCAGCATAGTCGCTGTAAATCGGCGGGGTAGGAAGGGTGGGCCGACAGGCGTCGTGGTTCCCAGGTATTATGATTATTTTTATCCGATCAGGCAGCGTGGACAGGTACTCCGCTGCGATCTTATACTGGTCGTAGAGGTCTGCGACCTCCAGTTCCTCCTCCTGGTTGGGGTATATGCCGACGCCGTCGACTAGGTCGCCGGCAATCACGAGGTACTTCGTCCTGCTCGCGATCTCGTTGAGCCGGGGTTCGTCCGCCTCACCCCTAAGCCAGCCCAGGAACCTCTCGAAGTTGTCCCTTAGGAATGTCTTGCTGCCGATGTGGACGTCAGAGGTGAGGACCGCGTAGGCGTGGTCCGAAGAGGCAGGGGGGGTTCTCGACCGGTATGGTATGTCCGGCCAGATCACGTCCTCGGCTATCACCGAACTGCCGTTCCTGGTCGCGCCGAGCACGCACACGACCTCGTCAACAAGGAGCCGGGCGGCCTTCTTCTTTATCGCGTCGTCACCCCTGAAGGTCACCTTCACGAGCCCGTCCTCGTCCTCCAGCTCGACTACCACGGTGCCGTCCCTGAACTCCTTCTTCGAATTGACCATGCCGATGAACTTGACCTTGTGCCACTTGAGACCGTCGGGGACTTGCGAGGCAGTCGTCGCGCCGCCGACGTCCGCCCTAGAGCGCAGGATTGTAGAGAGGGACTTGAGCCGATCTCTGAAGTAGTCCCTGAAGTCGCTCGCCTTCCCCTTTATCGTTATTCGCTCCAGACCAGAGATGAGCCTGACTCCATCCGCCTCAAGAAGGGCTGAGCCAGTGGGGACAGCGGTCCGCTTTTCGCTGCGAGGGGCGGCTAGATCATTGGTTAGCGCCTGGGAGCCTGCAGCGCCCCGCATCGGACCTCTGGCAAAAGCGCTGGTCCTCGGCTCGGCATCAGGCCCGGACTCGGGCGTGGACATGCGCCCGCAAGCCCGCGTATCGCCTGTTTTTGGCGCGGTCTCGATTGCCTCGAAATACGAGCGGTCCAAAACCAGCGGAGCGGATCCTGCGCCTTTGATGGATTTGAGGGCAGTCTCGACAAGGCGATCGGGATCCCGTTTCGAGGCAAGGTATTCGAAGGCATCTGGAGATAGCTGGAAGCCCGAATTGAGAACCATCTCCACAGCAGCCTTCATATTCCCAGCCAAACCAACCCCCCATTCGGATGTATGCGCCCATCCTCTTAATGTTTATTCACGGTTCAAACGGTTCGAACCGACTGCCCTGCGACAGGCTTTTGAAAAGGTTTTATTGATTGCCGCTCGAGTTGATTGTGAGGGAGGCATGTGGAGTACAGAAAGCTGCAGATGAGCAAGGGGGGCTCCTTCCTCATCTCGCTACCGAAAGACTGGGTCAAATCGAACGGGCTGCAGGGCGGATCGATCCTGAAGCTCACGGTCTCGGAGGGGGAGTTGAGGATCAGTTCGGATGCGACGGGGGAACTGGAGAAGGGGGCGATTTCTTACATCAGGCAGGTTGAGGGTTTGGAGAGGCAGATCAGGTCCAACTACCTCTTCGGTGCGGACACCATCGTGGTGGAGCTGGGGAAGAGGCTCACCCCCGCAGTCAGGGAGGAGATCAAAGGAGCGATTCAGAAGCTCATCGGGCTTGAGATTGTTGAGGAGGACAGGGACACGGTCACGATCCAGTGCCTGCTGCAGCCGACATTAATGCCCATCCTCAGTACGATCAGGAGGGCATATTCGCTTGCGGCAAGCATGCACAGGGACGCCGAGGAGGCGCTTCTGAGCCAGGACTCTGAGCTGGCGTCCTCGGTGGTGAGGAGGGACGACGAGGTCGACAGGCTCTACTTCCTGATAGTGAGGCAGCTAAGGCTCGCCATAAGGAGCCCCATCGTGGCTGAGAAAGTCGGAATCAGGCCTGCAGAATGCCTTGACATGAGGATGGCTGCCAAGTACGTTGAGACGATTGCGGATTACGCAGGTGCGGTTGCCTCGTCGGTCCCAAAGTTGGGCGGGGATGCAGACAGCGAGCTGGTCGACGCGCTCGTCTCGCTCAGCAAGCAGGCTTACAGGATACATGAGAAGGCGGCGAGCGCCCTCTTCAAAAAAGACGCCGCACTTGCGGACTCGGTACTTGAGGAGGGCAAAGCGCTATCGCAGTCACTGCTCTCAGTAAACGAGCTGCTCATGACGAAGCAGCCCAGGATAGCCGCGCTGCTGGATTCGATAGCGATATACTTCTACCAGATAGGCGCACATGGGATTGACCTTGCGGAGCTGGTGAGCGGCGCACCCGCCTGAATGGGCGAAAAAGAAATTTAAGAGATGTTAATCGATCCTTCTATCCGGTGATCGGGATGAAGGAACTCGGCAGGCACTTCATTTTTGAGCTATTCGGCTGCGATCCCAATGCGCTAGACGACATCCGAGGAATCGAGGAGGCGATGGAGAAGGGGGCCCTCGAGTCCGGACTGACCGTATTGGGGAGGGTATTCCACCATTTCTCCCCCCAAGGGGTGACGGGCGTCCTCGTGGTTGCCGAGTCCCACATCTCTATACATACCTGGCCTGAGCTGGGGTATGCCGCTCTGGATGTCTTCACGTGCGGCAAGAATACGGATCCGATGAAGGTGTTCAGCAGGATCGCCGGACTGTTCAAGCCTGCGTCTAACTCTGTGGTCGAGATGAAGCGCGGAGTCCTGCCTACGGGGGAGATCGGAAAGTGAGCCTCGCCTGGAAATGGTTCATCGAGTACCAGACCCACGGAAGCGCGCACATGCACGGGATAAGGCGAACCATCCACAGCGAGAGGACCGATTTCCAGGAGATAGACATCGTCGAGAGCGAGGACTATGGAAGGATGCTCTTACTTGACGGGAAGGTCCAGTCGACGGTAAGGGACGAGCACATATACCACGAATCGCTTGTTCACCCGGCGATGGTCGCTCATAGATCGCCGAAAGAGGTGCTCATCCTCGGAGGCGGCGAGGGGGGGACGCTGAGGGAGGTGCTAAGGCACCCTTCGGTCGAGAGGGCGGTGATGGTAGACATCGACAGGAGAGTTGTCGAGGTCTCCAGGGATTACATGCCGGAGCTCTCAGGCGGAGCTTTTGAGGATCCGAGGGCCGAACTTGTGTTCGGTGATGGGAGGAAGTACGTTGAGGGCTGCACCGGCGAATTCGACGTGGCAATAGTCGATTTGACCGACCCGCTTGAGGGCGGCCCAGGGGCGATGCTGTACACGAAGGAATTCTATGCCCTGCTGTCGGGAATCCTGAAGGAGGATGGCATAATGGTCACTCAGGCGACATCCACGTACTACAGCGACTACTGCTTCGCTACGATTCTGAAGACCGTTGGAAGCGCCTTTCGGAGGGCGGGCGGCTACCACGCCTGGGTCCCGTCGTATGATTCGACTTGGGGAATCGTCTATGGGACGAAGGGACCAGATCCATACGGGCTGATCGGGAGGTTCGAGGAAGCGGCGGCGAAAAAAGGGCTAACAAGCCTCAAGTACCTCGACGAAAGGACGTACCAGGCGCTCTTTGCCCTGCCTAAGGATCTGGTTGAGAAGATTAGCCAGTGGGACCTAATAGCTACGGATGCGGAACCGACTTTCATGCCAGTCTGAATGACGGGAAACCGAAGCGACGGAGGAAGGAAAGAGAAAGATTTAGAAATAACTTTGCGTAACGAAGAGTGAGCCGGGGTGGCTGAGCGGTTAAGGCGCCGGCCTCGAGATCTTATCCTTGGGACAGGCAAGCCGGTTCCCTCTCGGGGGAGCAAGGGTTCGAATCCCTTCCCCGGCGCCAATCCATCTGCCAATAAAAGCTCTCAAGTTGCCTCGGCGCGCTGACCTCAAACAGTTTTATGCGAGTCCATAAAATTGTTTTCTATTTTAACAGAAAAACAATTATTCAAACAAATGCTTATAAGCCAGCCTTGGGCAATAAAACTTGGTATCCAGTCCTTTTTGGGGTAAGGCATTTGACTCTGTCAAAGCCGTTTTTCAAAGGCATATGCGTGTTGTTGGAGCGCGCGATGTACGGCATCGATGAGAGCGATCTGGGAGAAGTGTCGGCAGTAGAACTGAGGAGGAGAAAGGCTTTATTGAAGTTGCTACTCAACAAAGGACTCTTGAAGATAGACGTCAGCAGGGGCGAACCCATTTACAGGATAACGGACAAGGGCACGGAATTTTTGAGGAACTATGCAGAATTCGAACTTTACAACAGGCGTTTCGGCGCCCTAAGAGTGAATGTCTAGGACGCGCTTGACTTCGTTATCCAAGATATAGGATCCGTTTTGCCCCCTATACACGAAATTATACTCCACCAAGAATGCTAGCGCCTCGTTCACCAACGATATATCTGCTTTCAAGTCCTTGGATATATCGGTGGATCTCCTCTCTTTTCCATCACTTAGAAGTTCCAATATTGCGTCGAGTATTTGCATATATGCCCATCTTTTTTTTTAAAAAAAAATATTTAGAGTTTTCGGTTTTTAAATCAGTACTACTGAACCTTACCATCAATATTGGGCTCGAGTTGTACGAAATATTCAGCAGGATTTTCAGGGGGCGAATGGCGGTGCTTCGGGACCAGTAAACGGAGCGGCTCGATAGGCGGCAGGGTCTGTATAGCGGGAAATCGTGAAATCGATGGGTTGCACATCTGCATTCGGGCCTTCACTGGACCGTGGACCTCAGCCTCTTAACTACCCAGTCCCTATCCAGTGCCAAAAGAAGAGGGGCTAGCCGCGGCCCTCTCTCCGAGCCTATCAGTATCCTGTAGAGCACGGCGAAAGCCTTGCCAGTCTCGATCCCCAGAGATCTCGCGGTCTCGAATATCTCGTTCTGGAGGTCGGACTCCGACAAGTCCTTCTCGAGCAAACCTGCCACGGCGTCAACAAATTCCCGCTCGGCTTCATTGGATATACGAAAATCCAACTCTCCCGTCGAGATCTTGAACTTCGCCTGCGCGGGTGCGTAGAGGTTCACCCAATTTGAGGCCATAGAGAGGCGCCGTGCAACATCGGAAGCCTCCTGCTCAGAGAGGGCAGGCTTCCTGTGCAGGCGGGCGGCGTACTCGACAGACTTTGCGAGGACCTTGTCGCTTCCCAAGATCGGTTCGAGCTGGACGATAGTTGCGGCGAAACGGTACGGCAGCCTTGCTGGCGCGTATTCAGGGGGCTTTCCCCGGACACAGAGGGCATACAGGTCTCTCAGGTACTCAAAATCCTCGCTGGGAGGAGGCGCCTCGATCCCATAGTAGATACGCTCGAGCCGGTCGAAATTGTCGACTATATCGGGGATCCGCTCCGGGAGGAAGGATATGTGGCGCATGGGGTCGGCGCCCAGTATCAGGTGCCTCAGAGCCTCAGGGGGGGCGATTTTGAGCCACTCCAAAGGTGTGAAGGTGATCCCCTTGTGGGTCTTCATCGCGTGCTCGCCGAGGGTAAGCCATTCGTAAGAGACGCGTAGAGGCCCGCGGTACCCGAAGATCTCTTTGCAGACCTCCAACCCCATGTCGTATGCCCCGTCCTTGACGCAGTGATCCTTGCCTGCGGGTTCGCAAGTGACCCTGAATACCGCCCATTTCGCAGACCAGTCCACACGCCAGCTGAGCTTGAGGGAGAGGTCCCCGATCTTCCCTTGCCCCTTGTGCCCGCATGCCGAGCAGGTGTAGGTGAGCTCGTCTTTCCCAAGATCCCAAGAGTCGATCTTGTTCGGAATCACTTCCCTTTTCATGGATGCGATCCTGCCGCACTTCTCGCAGACCGCCATCACGGGGTTCCAGTCGTCCGCGGTTCCGTCCTCCTCTGGGAGGTGCAAGTATTTCCTCCTTATTGCCTTGAGCTGTTCCAGCTTCATCAGGACTGTCCTTATAGCATCCTTCATGACAGGCCTGGTGTAGAGCTCGTGGGAGTATACGATGTTCGGCGAGAGACCGAACTCGGGCTGGCACCCTATGAACTCGTCTGCGAAGTGGTGGGCGTAGCTGCTGTGGCATCCGAAGGGATCAGGGACGGCTGATAAGGGCTTCCCGAGTTCCTCCTCGAACCCTTTCGGGACCGTCAGTCCCGCTGGTATTGACTTTATTGGATCGTACGAGTCTATTATGAAATTGAATGTGGATTCGATCCCCCGCCTCTCCAGTTCGCGCTGAATAGCGCTGCAGATGAATTGCTCGCGCTCGGCGCCGATGTGTATCGGACCCGACGGGGTCTTTCCCGTGTGGATAACTATCCTCTCTTCGCCCCTCGCGATTATCTCGTCCACTATCCCCCTCACCCAGTGGCCCCCGACCATTGCAAACACCTCACAGCATGCCTGAGAACTTTCTGCGCACCTCTTCGCAGCCCCCTTCCTTCTTCGCGAGGACTACCTTGAACGGCGAGACCTCCTTCGGGAGCGTTTGAATGTCCAGCCCGAGGCACTCCCTGATGATGTCCTTCGCGGCCCAGAACACCTTGTCGTTCATCTCAGCGTCCGCGTTGTCCGCTATGTGCAGGATGAGTGCCTCGATCGTCCTTGGCTCTATCGGGCTGGCTTCGCCGTGGTGCGACGCCACTGCATGGATAACATCTATGGGGAATCGCCTGGCATAGAGCTCCCCAGTGATGAGCGTCAGGTGATCGAGCATCTCCCCAAGTTTTGATCTGTTGTACTTGCCGGGGTAGCTCTGGTGATAGGTGGCGAATTTGAAAAGATCGTGGAGCAGGCTTGCGGCTATAACGACATCCCTGTTGACTTTGACGCCGTAGACCTCCTCGACTACGTCGGCTAATGCGATCGCGACCTTGGTCGTGGAATAGGTGTGGACGAGCAGCCCGCTCTCGTAAGAGTGGTGCCGCCGCTTGCTCGCAGGCGACTTCGAGAACGGGGTTGAGTTTGGCATCTCCAAGAAGGAGAGCTGAGGGTTCCTAATCATGTCAACTACCTTCTCCCTCAACGATTGGTCGGCTATATTCTCGGCGAGAGTGATGAGATCGTCTTCTTTCATCGCAACGGCACGCTTCATAAGGAGAGGGAGGAGGTATTTAAATTTAGAATTGGAAAGCCGTGCTGTGCCCCGTCTGGGGGTTTTGCATCGGCAGTTCCGATAAGGTTAAAAAAGTGTTTGCGCCTTAATCTTGACGAGCGGGGATTCCCAAGCCAGGTCAAAGGGGTAGGACTGAGTGGCGGGGCGGGTTCGTCCCGATCGCCCAGGAAGCTCCTATGGCGAAGGCCTTCGTGGGTTCAAATCCCACTCCCCGCACCAAGAACTTCCATTACGCAAATGCCGCAGTGAGCGGCGAAGTCATCCTCACCCTTTCTTTCTGCAAAAATTTTCGGCAAAGGTCTTAACCGCAATCCGCCGCAAAACCTTCTTGCATAAACCCAGACCTGGTAGGAGTGCGAGTCCGATACCGCATTCGGTGCAGCGGCATGGGTTCTAGGCATTAAAAATCTGGATTCCTTCGGCCGCGTCGGATGGGTTCTAGCTTTGAGGTTCCACGCTGACCGGCTGCTTTAGGGCAATCCTGAATGGCTAACAGCTTTTCCTCTGGCGGTCCAAAGGAGTAAAAGTCGAAGGCGCTTCGGGTATGTTTTACTGGAACCCGAGTGCCCTCGCGATGCCTTCCGGATGCTTCATCCCAGACCCCGTTATTGGGATTGCAACCGTACCGGAAAGAGACGCCCTCCCCTTCGAGAGGGCTGCGAAGGCTGTTGCGGATGTTGGCTCGGCTATGATCCCCATACCTAGCAGAATCCTCAGTCCCTCAGATATCTCTGGATCCGAGACTACGAAAACGTCCCCGCCGCTTGAGCTGATAGCTTCGAGAATCTCCCCCCGCCTGGGAGGGCGCGCGATCCGAAGGCCGTCCGCGAGCGCGCTCCCGACGGTCCTCGACACTGGGCCATGGATCTCCTCGTACAAAGGGGCGCAGTCCTCCCCCTGCACGCCGAAGATGCGTGGCGTCTTCGTTGCGATCCCGCACTCCAAGAGCCCACGGAACCCCCTGTAAAGTCCTAAGAGCAGGGTGCCGCTCGCGACAGGCACCAAGATCGAGTCGGGCACACCGAACTGCTCATAGATCTCGAATGCCACAGTCTCCATACCTGCGATATAGAACGGATCCCATGCATGTCCGATGTAAAGGTCTCCGGACCCTAGCTCTGCGACCGCCCGCTCCGAGGCTTCGGACCTGTCCTTGCACTCGACCAGCTCCGCCCCACTTGCCCTCATGAGTGCTTTCTTTGCCTCCGGGGCGTCCGAAGGCACATAAATCCTCGCCTTGATCCCAGCCCTTGCCGCGTAGACAGAAGCAGCCACGCCTGCGTTGCCAGTCGAGTCTTCGACTACCCTTTCTGTGCCGAGCGCCGCCGCCCTTGAGATGCTCATCGAGGCGCCCCTGTCCTTGAAAGACCCGGTTGGCGATACGAATTCGAGCTTGAGCAGGACA
>JARYLH010000041.1 GCA_029907755.1 Candidatus Methanosuratincola sp. | reverse complement strand
CCGTCAATGAAGGTGTACCTTATGAGGTCGCCTGAGGAAAGGGAAATGAAAGAATACTCGATCCCCAAGTACAAATATGCAAATATGATCAGCTTGCGCCTCCCGAGATTATCAGCGAGTGTGCCGCCGATTATCATGGCCGCCAGGCCGAGGAGGACGGACTCTAAGTTTATCAAAAAAATTTCATTTGAAGTTAACTTCTGTGAAGCCATGTTGCTCACGATCACATCGACGAGCAGGAAGATGAACCACACGAACATGTAAAGCAATGGAACCCGCAGGGGGTGCTTTATGAAAGCGGGTTCCTCAATTTCTGCCTTTTGAAATGGACCAATCGTGATTAGCAATATGGAGATTGCCTTCAGTGCCAACAGGAATAGTGCCAAATCGAAGGCCGAAGAGATGATTGTAGATGAGAAGAAAATGACTAGGTATATTGAAAAGATAAAAATGCCTGAGGTTGTGCCCCTGTTTTCGAAGTTGGTTATCTCCAGCAGGTGACAGATCACACCGGGGATGCATAGACCAGCCGCAATCCCCCCTAGTGTGGAATATATGATCAGCCCCCATAATCCCTCTATTCGAAAAAATATCGATGTCGCAAATAAAATCCCAAGCAGGTTCCAAGCCAAATGAATCTTTTTTTGAATTTTTGAGCGGACAAAGGCACCGAAGAACATGGAGATCACGGAGATGAGAAAGAGCGCTGATAAAAAGGTCAAATAATACTCGTCTCCGATAACTTGGGATATAAAAGAGTGGGAAACCACTATCTGGTAGACCGATGCGATCGATAGAATCCCGTATAGGGACATAATTTTCTGGGTTCTCATGACCCCTGCCCCTTGCATCAGGGATCTCCCAAAGGACTTTATGACGGACATCGCTTACAGGGTTTAATTTAAGTTGTATTTAAGATTTGCAAAGTCCTTGGAATTTTTCGGATGCGAAAAATTTTTATTTCAGATTGCTGTATATTTGTATAACTGAAAAACAAACATGACAAAAAAATGGTGATTAAAAAATGAAGAGTTATAACCCGACTCCCGTAAGATTGTGGGTCCCTGGTTAACTGTTGAAGAGGGCCAGGAGCTCCTTAGGATCCTTGATCCCGCTAAGGAGCGCCTTGGATTCGGATATGTAACCCTCCATCAGGGCCTTGGTCCTTTCGAAACCCTTGTTCTCGTCAACCAGGTTCAAAAGCTCCTGGATGTCTTGAGGGGAATTGCCTTCAATAAATGAAGCAAGCTTCTTCAGCACTCTTTGATCATTTAATGAGTATACGATCGGCAATGGAAGGCTTTCCTTGGTTACGCGTGAAATAAGCTCACATTTGTCATTGAATGTGTCGTTTATGTCATCCCTGAGGATCACTAGCATGCCTAGGAGCCTGCCGAACTCCCCAAGGGCTTTAATCTCGCCTTCGGTAGCGCCTCCGATTATGGCACCTACTCTTGTGTAAGACTCTACATCAGCTGCTTTCATCCTCACTATCCTAAGGTATTGCTTCGCTGTCACATTGAAGTTCCTAACGAGCTTGAGTTCGTCTACCTCCGCCGAGCCGAGTTCGTAAAGCCCGTCTTTTATTGTCCTTATCACCAGCCTTACCTTGTCGGCAGGCATGATCTCCCTGAGCTCATGGAGTTGGGACAGCCCCTCAATGAGAAAGGCATCGCCGACAAGAAGGGTTACCTCCCTGCCAAAAATCCCCATCGTAGTCTTCCTGTTTTTTTCCGTCCTGACATACGAGTTGTCGACTATGTCGTCATGGAGGTCAAATGCCGCCCCGGAGAGCACAAGCGCTTTTGCCGCAGGAGCTACCATTTCCGGGGATCCGCCAACAGCCTTGCAGGCCATTACCATAAGGGCAGCCCTCGAGTAGTCCTTCCATTTACGCGAAAAGCTGCGAATTGCACGCTTTGCGGTCACGGACGCAATCTTCGCGTCGAGCATGTCTTTTAGGGCGGATTCCACTAAAGGTGCGCCGAGGGCTTTCAATGGGTCCTTTGCATGCTGTTCCACAGACATGGTAAACTGTTTAGCAATTAGCATTATTAAACTCTGGTTTAACCTTTATAGTAAAAACTAACCCTAGAGGGAGAGTTCGCAATCCTTTGCATTAATTGAAGTTAAACCGTCGAAAGTAGACGGGACGCGCGCTGCCGGAGCGAAATAACAATGGCAGAAAAACCAACATCAAAGCCCCCGAGATCATTGTGTAATAGAATATACCAACATAAATCCCTCCGAACGGGTAAAGAAATTCGGAGGCCAAGGCAAGAAAGGGCCAATATGCGTTGTAGAACCAGTGGATCAAGACGGAGCTATCGAATCCATAATTGAAGGCTGAATAACCAAGTATCAGACCGGCTATAAAGGCTGTAAGAAACTTGCCGGCACCCCATGCACCTGACGCGATGTGCGCATAGGCAAAAATAAGCGATGACGATACTACAAGCGCCGCAACGAATCTGTGAGGTACATCCACCTGACCCCCGTTCGAGGCTATAAAAAGCCGCGGCTTGAAAAAAGCAAGTAGAGCCGCCCTGATCCCGATCGTGCCCATGCGAGTGGAAATGAGCAGGTAAGAAGCGACTGGGATCAGTACGGGCAACATGCGGAATACTAGCTCTTCCGCAAAGACCGAGCAGGAAGAGAGAAAAATCTCTTCAAAGAGATTCTGAAATGCCACACCTCCGACAGGGATCCCAGCAGATTCCTCCAAAAAGTGCATTAGATAGAATGAGAAGAAGCTGGCTGAGCAGATGAGCGGCATCAAAAGTAGGAAGTTCATTCCAGAGGCACCCGATTCCCCCTTTAGGAAGCCAACAGATGATCTGTAGAAGTTCGGCGGAGAAATACCTGAAATCATGAATGCGGATATGAAAGCAAGAAACATGATTAGGAATAAGGGCAGCAGACTGCCCCGGTCGAGAGCCCAACCAAGGAGCGTGTAGGACTCAATCGAATCCGATTGAAGGGAAATTGGGCATCCATCCTGGAGGCACACAACAACTATCGCGAGTCCCATCGACAGCAAGTATGTGGAAAGGGAAAAGACAGCCGAAAGGAAGTAGACCCGCCTTAGAACCGGCACAATCCCCTTTGCCCAAGTCATTTACTGCCACGCTTAGAAGTGGATCCTGCCGACAAGCACGCGGTTACGATTGATATCAGTCATGAACTCCACGCCCCTCAGTTTCGGCAACTTCAACAGAAAGTCCCGCTCAGTCAGCATGCCGATTGGCTTTCCGCTTGAGACAACGACGAGGGATCCGATATTGTATGCGTTCATTATCCTCACTGCATCGCAGAGATCGAGATCAGGATCCACTGTCTTTGGGCTTGCTGTGGCGATCTTGGATATGTTTACATTTAGCAGGTAGTCAGAGAGCCCTTTCTCGACGAGGGCATCGACGTAGGGGCTCGCAAGGAACCTTATGATGTCCTTCACCGTGACGATTCCCCAGACATCCAATCCTTTCGTCACCAGGACGCGCCTGATGTCATTTTTGATCATTGCCTTCATCGCGTCAAGGAGGCTTGCCCTTACATCAAGGGTTATCAGGGGTGCTGACATGATCTCTGAAACCCTGACGAACATTTGCTGAGCCTCAAAGAGCCTGAAGAGGTGCCGCTCCGACAGGACCCCCCATATCGTGCCGTCCTCGTTCATGAGTGGAAGCATCCCTATGTCGTGCCTGGCCATTATGGTCATCAGCTCGGGCAGCGGAGAGGAAACGCTCCCCAGGATCGGTCTCCTGTTAACTATCGGTGAAATTGGGGTGGCGAGTAGGGACTGGATGCTTTTCCCTTTTACTGCTTGTACAGAGGCGAACTTGTCCCCGCCACCTAGCAGGTTCAGCAGATCCTTTGCTGAAACTATCCCTGTCAGCCGCACACCGTCCTCCGAGACGAGCGCGTGCCTGACGCTCTTCTCGTCCATTTGCTTCAGAGCCTTGCAAACAGAAGCATACTCAGAGAGCACAACCGCCGGCGGGTGCCGCGCGAGCGAAGCTGCAGGGAAACAGCCCATCAGTACCACTGCCGATTTATTGGGGCAGGTTAAAGTTAAAGTTGTTGGTGGGGATTGGTTTGTTCCTCGTCATATACGACATAGGGGCAGAAAGAGACCCTCACGGGATCAGGATAAGGCTGGTCAGGGCATTGAGGAGATCCGGGGCGCTCCAGATACAGAGGTCGGTATGGATAATGGAGTCGATGACGCCTGATCTGCTCAGGGTTATTGATGAGTTCAGAAGGGCAGGGGGGAAGGTCAAGATTTCCGAGTGGCTTCCGAGATCCCTAGGAGAAGTCGCACCCACCAACGATCATATGAGAAAGGCATTCCTGGCGGTCATTGGGGCAGAGCCGCTTGGCGAGGGGTGGCATGTAGAGATAAGCGGGCTCCTGGGAAGGATTGGCTACACTGTCGAAGTGAAGCCTGTTAGCGAGAGCGCGATGGTAGAGTACTCGAAGCTCATCGGGAAAAGGCTCGACTGTTCTGCGGCAGAGAAGAGCACGAGCAGGTTGCTCGACGAGGCAGTTTTGGATGATCTGGACGCATTGGTGATCCTGAACTCGGGGAGGACGTCCCAGAGCGGGATCGTGTACGTCGCCCAGACGCTGTCAAACACCAAGGTCTTGAAGGGAATGACTTCGCTTCCAGTGATCCAGATCGAGAGCCCCGGAAAACCAGACTCGGCAGTGGTCGTCTGGAACGAGACGGGAAGAGCCTTGGCCGAAGAGCTGTCTGATGAGCTTTCGATGCCAGTGATCTACCCGAGCGCGGAGATCAGGAAGATCACGGTGAATGGCTCAAGGGAGATCAGGCAGATCCAGTACGCTGAAGTCGGGGACTTGATAATAGTTAATGGGAAAGAGGTGGGAGAGTGCCTTTCGGACAAGGTGTACGTAATCGCAGAGGGCGGTAGGATCATTGACATAATGGGAGGGCGGCTCTTCGGCAAAGGTAAGAATGTGAAACTTGATTCGCTACGCAACTCCATAATTAAGACAATCCCGAGGGATTCAAAAGGATGAGCCTAAAAGCAAAGTCGTAATTCATGGGGGAAACAAATGATAAAAAAATAATTAATTGTTAATTTTTGCTAATTCTTCTGCGCTTGCGCTGTGACTTTCACAGGGGCAGACAGCTTCTTCCATGCAACCAGACCAAAGACCAGCACCAGGATCCCCACTATCGCTATTCCGCCTATGAAAGTCATTGAAGGGGGCACATAGGATATCCCCCTGGCCTTTAGCCCATCAAGGGCTGCAGAAACTGTGACCACCGGGGTTCCCTGGGGGAGGGGGTTCTTGAAGACTGCGAGCGGGTTGTTTTGGTTGTAGCCGTTCTCAAGCAGAAGCTGGATAGACGTCGAGTTTATCGCAATGCGGTTGTTGGCGCAGCTTTGGACTATCTTGGTCCCCAAGAGTATCCTCGCAGTGTCGGGCGTAACGCTTACGACGCTACCGTTCCTGATTATGATCTGTATAGAAGGTGCAGAGGTACCGTACCAGCTATCGAGCGCTGTTATGTTCACATTCGGGTGTGCGGCGACGCTCCTCAACATGCATCCGGGGCAGCACGTCCATATACGCTGTCCGGTGTCTGCGTCCACCATCATGATGTTCCTTTCCATCTCTGGCGTTATCAGCATCCCGCAGGCCTCGCAACGCGGGGTCGCATAGTACTGGAAATAAAGGTACGCCGAGGATCCGATGATCGCAGCTGCAACTATTAGAAATACAACAGGCATGATGATGCTCTTCTTCATATAATTAGACCTCATGTGAAATAAAAATTGGAACCAATTAAAGAGTTTTGGAATTGAATTCTTAAGCCGGAGTTTTTGATTTCGCTATTGAGGACTCCCTGATCCGCTGTAGTGCTTCAATGAAGTCCTCCATCTCGAGCGAATCCCTAATCTCACCCCTGAGTGTTGCCCGGATTAGGGATTTCTTTGCCTCGTTGACGAGCTCCTGAAGGTCAGCGCCAGAGAATCCCTCGGTCATCTTGGCGATCTCATCTACCAATACGCTCTTACCCACCGGTGCGTCGCGGATGTAGACTCTGATTATCTCCGCCCTTGCCCTTGCGTCGGGCGGGCCAACATGGATGTGCTTCTCTATCCTGTTCGCCCTTAGGAGGGCAGGATCTATTGCCTCCTCGCGGTTCGTTGCGGCAAGCACCATTACGCCCTTGAGCTCCCGGATTCCATCGAGCTCTGATAGGAGTTGAGTCGTTACAGGAACGAAGGCAGAGCTGCCTGCATCAGATCTGATCTGGGCGATCTGGTCGATCTCGTCGATGAAAACTATCGCAGGCGCATTGTCCCTTGCCCTTCTGAAGATATCATTTATCTTGGCAGCGGCCTCGTTTATGTTCCCCCTCGACAGCTCCGCCCCACTGACTGGGAAGAAGTTTGCTTTTACTTCATTGGCGATAGCCTTCGCGAGGAGCGTCTTGCCGCAGCCCGGCGGGCCGTAGAGAAGTACGCCCTTCACTGCCCTGACTTTGAGCCTCTTCATCAAATCAGGTCGCCTGATCGGGAGCTCGAAAGCCTCCCTCAGCTCGGCCTTAACGTCATCGAGGTCTCCGATATCGTCGAAGGTGACTTCTGGGATGCCGGATTCCCAGCTCTTTGTCACTTGCCGGTCTCGCTCGAATTCGACCCTGAACCGCTCGTATTCCTCGAGCATCGAATAGTCAACAGAGGGTCGCGTGCTTTTGATAGCCTCCTCAAGCGCTTCCTGTGAAACGGGAGCGGACTTGCCATTTTTTAGGCCGTCGTAGAAGGCGGAGGAGAATATCTTGTTCACCACTGCCTCGATGTCTGCGCCTGTGAACCGCTCCGAGAGCTCCGCCAGCCGGTCGTAGTCGATTCCGGAGGCGACAGGCTTTCCCTCAAGGTAGCACTTGAATATCTCTCTTCGGGCATCCTTGTCCGGGGGTCCGACATAGATTATTTTATCGAACCTGCCCGGCCTGATCAGTGCCCTATCTAGCACCTGCGGCTTATTTGTTGTCGCCACCACAATCACATCGATATTTTGCTGGTTTATTGCATCGAGCTCCGAGAGGAGCACATTGATTAGGCGGGGGGTCACATCGTCGGACTTGTACATTGTTCGATCTTTGCCGATTGAGTCGATGTCATTTATGGCGAGTATGCAAGGGGCATTCTCACGCGCACTGCTGAATAGATCGCTGATCCTGTGCTCGCTCTCCCCGTACCACTTTGAGAGAAGTTCGCCGAGGCTCACCTCGTAGTACCTGACCCCAATCTGGGAAGCCAAACCCCTCAGGATGGTGGTCTTTCCGGTCCCTGGCGGCCCGTACAGCAGGATGCCCCTTGCAGGCTTGACTCCGAACCGGCTTGCCTCCTTTTTGTACTTGAGCGGGAGGGCGACGCTGCGGAGCAGCTCGCTCTTTATGTGATCCAAACCCTTTGTCCTCTCCCAGCAGTCTTTTAGATCTGACGATTTGGAGGATCTCACCTCTCTAGCTGTTCCACTGCCCTCCTTGGCAGAATAGAGCGGCGACCTCGAGAAGAGATCGATTAGGCCGCTTGAGCTGAGCTGCGGTCGGGGCATGAAGATCGGCCTTAATGCAAAGAATGCAAAGGGCGCCACAACAGAACACAGTGCAGAGATCCCAATCTGTTCTGGCGAACCAAAAATCAAAAAGCCAGCAACAACTGTGCCCACAGCAGCTGCAGCTATCCTTGTCAGGCGGGCGTTCAGCCCCAAGTAGTTGAAAATCTTCCTTCCATAGGTTGCGATAATGATCAGAAGACAACCGATCCCGGCGAAATAGAGGGGGGTCAACTCGAGAAAGTATCTGAAGTTTGAAGAAGATAGCTCCTCTTGCCATCCGGGTCCGATAAAAAGCCCCAGCAGCAATGAAGGGAAATAGAGGGACGAAAGGTCCGAGATGCTCGGGAAGAAGACTGCAAAGGCATAGCTGCTTGGGACTTGATACCCGAGATACAGCCCGTATATGAAGTAGGTTCCGAATGCGGAGTAGAGCATTAGTGCCGAAGCACCAGCCCGTCCCGACTTCAGCGCACTTAAGACAGCTATCGCTGGCAAGACGAGAACAGGGCTGAAGCTCCAACCCATCATCATTCCCAGGAATAGTCCCGCCAAGGACCCCAGCCAATCGATCAGGCACCCTACTAAGGCAACGAGAAAGAGCACTATGATGACTAGACCCGAGTATGTGATCCCGCCAGGGCTCACTGTGGATGAAAGCGCGACGTCCGCCGCAGGGATAGCCAGCGAGCCGAGGACGAATAATGGGGCGAGCTTCGGCCTGAAGAACGAGATTATG
Organism: Candidatus Methanosuratincola sp.; assembly: GCA_029907755.1. Taxonomy (GTDB): domain Archaea; phylum Thermoproteota; class Methanomethylicia; order Methanomethylicales; family Methanomethylicaceae; genus Methanosuratincola. The sequence continues at coordinate 2,650 of JARYLH010000041.1, read as the reverse complement.
CCGACAGCTACAGACAGGAGGGCTGCTACGGGCAATGTGAAATAAGAAATAGAGTAGAATGAAGCCAAGGCGACTGCGCCTATCAGAATGGAACCGACAGGAGACTTCTGCACCTCTGATGGCATATTAGAACAATATCTTTGGCAGGGGGTATTTAGGTTTTGGATTAGGACAAATCTGTCATTGCACTCAAGAAAATGCTTATTACAAAAAGGCGGTTTCCCAAACAGTCATGAGGCTGAGGTTCTTCGCTGCTTCTCTCGCAGTGATCCTGGCAATGTACATAGTGCCGTTCACAATTCTCAGCGGGGTAGAGGGGCCTTACACGGCACTACTCTGGACGGCAGTATCCGCGGCATACTTAGCCTTTGTCTGGCTGGAACTCAGGAGGAATTAGAATGGAAGGGCTATCAGCCTACTTGGCTATAGGAATATACATTGCCGCAGGCACCACAATAGCCTGGTTTGCGAAAAAACGGCTCAGAAAGGATGTGAAGGATTTTTATACGGCTGGCGGCAGGTTTGGGTCGCTGGTCGTTTCCCTTTCTTATGCGGCGACCACGTACAGCGCGTTCATGTTCATTGGCCTAGTCGGCCTGAGTTACCAGAGTGGCGTAGGAGCGATGGGGTTCGAACTGGTTTATTTCGTTGGCACACTCTTCCTACTGTATTACCTGGCTCCAAAGTACTATTCGCTCCACAGCAGATACGGTTACATTTCGCCGGCTGAAGTCCTGACCGACAGGTACGGCAGCCCCGCAGTAGGGATGGTTGTGACGCTAATCTCACTGGTTGCGCTAATCCCCTATTCATCCGCCCAGATAATGGGCATCGCCTTCGCAGCCGAGGGGGCTTCAGGCGGGGCTATCCCATTTACCCTCGCAGTCATTATAGCAGTATCGCTGGCTCTGCTCTGGTCTGTTGTGGCAGGGGTTTGGAGCGTCGGCTGGACGGACGTCTACCAAGGGATACTGATGATCGTTGCTGGAGTGGCAGTATTGGCGTGGGCGATCAGCTGGGCACTCAGCCTGCCCTCTTTTTCATTCATGTCAGGAGAGCTAGGTTATGTCCCGAACAGCTACTGGAGTCCCCAAACGTTCCTGAACATGACTATCCCCTGGTTCTTCTTCGCAATCACGAACCCCCAGGTCGTGCAGAGGCTCTTTGCTCCCAAGAGCAGGGAGGCGCAGAAGAACATGATCACACTCTTCGGGGCGTACGGTCTGATCTTCACAGTCATGGTGTGCGTGCTCGGACTTGTCCTGAAGGGAGCCACAATTGCAGGAGGGTTCCCCTTGGTGACTTACAGGGACGCTGTTACGCCGACTCTCTTGGGCATTTTGCCGCCGTGGCTCACCATCTTTGGGCTTGTGGCGATAATCGCCGCATCGATCTCGACCATAGACAGCATAATCCTGACCCTGAGCTCGATGTCGATCAGGGATGTCTTCCTCCCACTGCGCCCGAAGTTGAGCCAGAAGGCACAGATCTCGGTGGGCCGGGCAGTTATGATCGTTCTGGCATTGGGATGCATGGTCTTTTCGCTCTCAAGACCGGGGCTCATAGTCGATCTCTCGGTGCTTTCATCCTCACTTCTGCTCCCAATAGCGCCGCTCGTCCTAGGGAGCTTCCTTTGGGGCAGGGGCGGGAAGCGCTCTGCACTGGCATCACTTGTGGCAGGGTTCGCTACTGCGACTGCGCTCTACTACCTGAAGCTCAGCCCGCTCGGGCTTCCGATGAACCTATGGACATTGGCAGCATCTTCGCTCATCTACGTGACCTTCGGATCCTTCGAGAAGATCCCAGAGGCTGGGAAGAAGGTAAGGGAATCTTAGGGGGGCGCTCTTCTGTGTTTAGAAAGGTTGTCGTTAGCGGCGAGGTCCTCGAGGTATTCCTCGAGCTTTGCAGGGAAGTCTTCCCCCGCGAGAACATAATGCTAATCCGCGGCAAGATCAGAGGGGGAATGGCAGAAATAAAGGAGTTCCTCATACCTCCGTTTTCAACGTACGGCGAAGGCTTCTCATCTTTCCCCACCTATATGATACCTTTTGACTTGAGCATAATCGGAATCGCGCACTCCCATCCCTCCGGCAACAACAGCCCATCCGACGAGGACATGAACCACTTCTACGGGAGGTTGATGCTCATAGCAGCTTACCCCTACGGCAAGGACAGCGTGGCTGCTTACAACAGCAAAGGAATTAAGATAGAGTTCACCGTAGAATAGTCGGGTACTGAGATTGAGAGCCAGCGCAGGCCAGATCCTTAGCATATTTGGTTTAGCATTGCTCCTGCTCGCAGCAAACGAAGCGATTCAGGCGGCACTCTCGCTCGAGGGGGCTTTGATTTCAGAGTGCGGACCTGAGGTGCAGACAGGGCACGTGCAATACAACGTGATAATGCTACAGGTATCAGGGGCCGCGGTCCTTGGCCTTCTGATGAACTACCAGAGCGAGTATGTAAGGAAGGTCGCAGCCAAGTTCAACTCAGGCGACCTTAAGAGGCTTTTCTTGGGCATGGTGATTACGGGGGGTTCGGTGTACAACCGTGGCGGGAAATACTGCATCAGGTTTTATGGAAAGGACTACTCCATGCACCAAGTCTTCACTGGGCTATCCTACGAGCTTTACCGGACGTCTCCAAGCACAAT
>JARYLH010000040.1 GCA_029907755.1 Candidatus Methanosuratincola sp. | reverse complement strand
CACCGCAATGCCTGCAGAATTTTTCGGATGACGACGACAAGAAAAACAGCTCCAAAAAAGCAAGTTATTCTATAAGAGATAACATTTATAGTCAGATAAATTTTCCTATTTTTTTAACTGTGATTTACCAGATTTATTAGTAAGGCTGATTAAATATTTCAAGGGGTTCAAAAAATGAGCTCTTCAAGAGGCGACAGGGACTTCCTGGGATTAGTAAACTTCGGCGCGTTCCTAGTGGTGGTTGGATCATTTTTCGCTTTTACCCCGAACTTGGTTGAAAAGTTCAGAGAATTCATAATGGATTTCGAACTGCTCGAGATATCACAAGGCATTTACCTCCCTGTAGTGAGGGGCCCTCACCCCGAAGTGTATAGCTTCTTGCTTTGGCTTGGAATTGCGATGGCGGTAACCAACGCACTCATTCTGCTTGCACGTTACGCAATTCGTGACTCTGTAAGGAGGAAGGCAGACACATTCTCAGGGGTAATATTCTGGGCAGGAATAGCACTCTTGGCAGACCAGCTCTTAAGGCAAAACCTGGAATTCCAGGCGGTCTATAGCTACTTCATAATAATTGCAGGGGTTAGCGTCCTGTCTAGCGGGATCGGCCTTTTGTTGGCCAGGCGCGCGTCCAGATCATAGGCCGGATAAGCTTTAAGTTATCTGAACGAGGGCGGCCAATTCCCTCAATTTCTTTATGTTCCCCCTGTCGTCGCGCCTTTGATCCACCGGAGTCTCCATTATTAGCGGGAGCTCCCACACCCTCTTGTCCGAGAGTATGTTGACGAAACCTGACTCCCCGATCTTACCAAGCCCTATGTGCTCGTGTCGGTCCAAGTGCGATCCCAGGTCGCCAACGGAGTCGTTCATATGCATGACCTTGAGCTTTTCTAAACCGATTGCGCTGTCGAGCTCGTCCAGCACTGAGCTGAAGTTGAGCCGCACATCGTAACCTGCTGCAAAGGCATGGCAGGTGTCGAGGCAAACCCCCACTTTGTCCGGCGAGCTCGTCTTGTCGATGATTGCGCAGATGTCCTCGAATCTATTGCCAAGGCTGTTCCTCTGGCCTGCGGTGTTCTCGAGGAGGATCATGCACCTGCAACCTTTCCTTAAGACGGCGTCGAGGGCTTCTACTATCCTCTTCCGACCGCTTTCTTCTCCGCTGGACATATGGCTCCCGAGATGCGTCACCAAATAGGGTATCTCGAGCCTGTCGCAGCGATCGATCTCTGCCTCAAGGGTCCTCAGCGATCTTTCGTAGATCTCCCTCGATGGGGATGCCAAATTTGGGAGGTATGGCATGTGGGCAACGACTGGAGAGAGTCTTGAAGCCCTTACTTTGCTTACGAAAGAGATCCTGACCTCTTCAGGTATATCCGAGAATGCCCACCCTCTCGGGTTCCTGGTGAAGATCTGGAATGTGTCACATCCGGCATCAGCCGCCCGGTCGACAGAGAGCGCTATAGACCCGGCTATCGAGACATGCACGCCGGCGCGAATTCCCACCACAATTCCCCCTCCCCGACTCCAATTAGCCCCTTAACCTTAGGGTTTGGATCCAGCAGCTGGAGGCGCCAGGTCTCCGAGCCCTCCCGTGCCCCCGCGCAGATTCGGGCACGACTCGATCGGATTCCCCTTGAGGATCATTTGGCCCAGGCAGTACATGACCCAGCCTAGGAGGTATTCTTGGAAATCGTCAGGACCAAGCCTCTTCACTAAATCGGAGAGGGACGTAAGACCCTCGCTGACCACTCTACTGACTTCTTGGAAGAGCGGCTCATTGATCATGAGCACCTCTCCAATGCTTGAGAAGATCCTTTTCATTGAGGCGATATCTGATTCTGAAAATGAGTCCCCGAATGAGACCACCGCCAGGCATTTGTCGACATCTCCGTCCAGCACCAACTCGCACCTGCACACTTTTGAAAGGGGGTAGAGGTCGCGCAGCGTCGAGAGGTTGAAACCTGGCGTGGTCGATATCACGATCTTTCTCCTCAGAAGGTGCCAGATCTCGTCAGCTATCACTCTACCCGCCCTTTGATCCGCACAAACAATCACCAAATCACAGATCTTTGCCAGTTCATGTAGGTTCTCAGGAAGGCGATCGGGGTTGCACGAAATTAGCGGATACCCCCCGTAGGGAAGCCTCCTGAAAGGTATTCCCGAATCATTGCCCCCTATCAGAAGCACCTGTTCCATTGTCGACTCCTCATTTCTCAATCAGCACCAGTCTTTTTATCAGTTTTCACGTAGTGTTGGAGGCTTTAGCCGACCTGATTCGATTAAATATTTCCTTGAGCAGTAGAGGAACAGGAGCTCTACGCAGATGTCTTCGGAACATGAAAGGATAGTTGGATCGGTCAGGAGTTCCACGCAGAAGCTCGTCGGCAAGTTCGGGGAAAAGATAGATTTGTTGAGGCGCTCCTCGGGGACAATAAGAAGCCTGATAAGAGAGGGCTACAGCGCAGACAAGGCTCTCTTTGCAGCAAGATCGCTTTTCGGTCAAAGCGAAGCGGAGTTCGTAGCGGTAGATGGAACAATGACCCAGGACAGGCAGCTCGACATGATAATCTTCTATGCGGGAGCCTACGCCTACCAAGGGAGACTCCTTTTCGATCGGTCGGGATGCAGGATGACCGAACTCAACGAAGAGACGGCTTCGGCGAGCGCCTCCTCCGCAATACCGATATACGAGGAGGAAGAGTCCCTGGTGGCTGGGAAGTTGACCGAGGGGGGAGCTGAAATAGACCCGATGCGCCTCCCAAGCTCGCTGATGCGCCTTTCAGAGTACTACCTTGCAATGAAAGTGCTCGAGAGTGACCCGAATGTCAAGGTTGCGCTGCTTGACAGGACTCTAGCTGGCGACTTCGGGCATCTGGTGTGGAGTGCGCGGGAATGGCTTGAGAGCGGGCATTCAGTCATGGAAGGGATTGACACGCCTTTCGGAACCGTTTCCGGGTCTGACTTGGATCTGGCTAGGATGCTCACCCCTAATAAGGAGCTGTCGCTGCCCCCGCCCAGGAGCCAGTTCATCAGGTACGCGATTGTAGAGCACCTGATCAGCGCTGGGAAGGAAATCTCTGAGGAAGAACTCATCAGCGCGCTATCGAAAGGCGGGGAAAGGGCGGAGAGGATAAGGAGGAAGCTGCAGAGATTACGTAATGAATACGGGTTGCTGGAGCCCGGCGAAAGCTGCAGGATCAAGCCACGGGCGGCTGCTTACTGGGAGAGGGTATCCTTTGCTGCCAAGAAAGTGGCAGAACACATCTTCGAGACCCCTCCAGGGGAGCACCCGGTGATCATGAAGGTCGGAGGGGGAGAGCGATGGATTCGTTCAGACGACCTCGATCTTGTCAGCCTCTTCATTATCCAAAGACTCCTCAGGCTTGCATGGGGCGATGGCGTATTATTGGTGGGGCTCATCAAGGACACGATGGCTTATGAACTTGCCCACTCAGTTTCAAAAGTGCTATCCGCGACCGGAAAAACTGGATCCATGTGTAGCATTCCCGATTTCAACAGCGACAAGGCAGTCCTCCAAAATTACAGCGTGGTAGAAGCCACTAGGCTGAATGCCCCATGGAGGACGATCGAGTATGATTCTTGCTTCAGGACAGTCGTGCCTGTTGGTGAGGTACCGGCTTCAGCTCAGGGTGTGAAGGTCAGGGGCGCGCACAAGAATGTGATATCCAATGAGAGGACCTTCATCAAGGCATATGTTCAGCTCTGGCACAGCGATAATGACCAGGCCATTAGGAGCCACGTCTTTGCGTATGACAGGCCCTGTTACCCGGGCCTCGACAGCCAAAGGGGGCCTACACTAATGCACGATGACGGGGAAGGGGTGGAGACAATTGAGCCCGTATTGGAGTGCGGCGAGGGTAGCCCAGTGGCGGACTTGGTCATGGCAGTGCTCTCTTCGATGGCAGGCGAGGTCATACCGGAGGCGCTGGGCTACAACTTCCCCCTTTTTCTGGCGGACAAGAAGGCTAAGCTTGTGCTGGAGGGTGCCAGAGAGACCTACCTTGCGACCGTCGCATACGAACTCGCCAAGAGCAGGCTAGATCAGCAAATCTTATTCAACACAAAGTTCAGAGACTTCAGATCTGAAATCGAAGCGATTAGGAGGGGCTGATCAGCATGGATTTCTTCGATGACTTGGGCGGCGAATTTGTTGCAAGGCTCCGTGAGATACATTCGGCCACAAGAACGACCTCAGACGGGAAGGCGACGATAACCTTCCGGACCGCTAGGATAGAGGCCGAATATGATCCGGAAGTCATGAGAAAAGTTGAGGCGGGCAGGCTGATCGCAATACCCAACATAATGGGCGTCGGCACCAACGACTCGTTTTCGATATACGAGATCGCAGACCTCTACCCGATGCACTACAGCATGCTCACGCTCGACAGGAGCCAGCCGAGCATGATAAGGAAGGAGTTCATGAGCCTCATCGACGCAGAGTGGCAGAAGGGGTCCAAGAGCACATGGATCGAGATAGTCGCAGCCCCAACGGGCTATGTCATGAAGGTCGAAGGGGGATTGACGGCTTTCCTAAGGAAGAATATTGCCCCCCTCCCCGGAGCCAAGGTTTCGCTGCTCAGCAAGGAGTTGATCAAGAAATTCATATGTTACGCGCCGAGGGGCAGCGATGAAGGCGACTATACCGTAGGAAAGCTATTGGGAGTGGCCGACGACGAGATACCTTTCACTGTCAACCTCGAAAAGCTCCTCCATTACCATGTCGGGGTCTTCGCATTCACAGGGTCGGGAAAGAGTAACCTGACCTCGCTGGTGGTGAGGAAGGCGGTGAGGGCATGCCCAGACATGAAGGTGGTTGTTTTCGATGTCTCTTCAGAGTATGGGATTAGCATACTCGACCTCCTCTGTAGTGCCCCGAGCAGGGTCCTTTTCACCGAGGAGATCTCTGAAATCGACACCATGGAGGCGGCGGAGGAGTATTACAGGAGGCATGTGATCCCAGAATCGCTATCGGAAAGAAGGGAAGAGCTGATCGTCCGCATCAGGGATCTATTCGAGGGCAAGAAGGTGCTCAAGCTGTCCCTACCATCTAGGGAAACTTTGAAGATGAATGCCTACAGGAGCTACGGCGGGCTACTTGAGATCCTCTCAGGACTGCTTGAGGAGAAGTACGGTGCCTCAGCACAGAAGGTGATTGTGCCAGTAGTGATGGCCAAGATCAAAGGCTTTCTCGAAAGGAATGGGATTGACGAGGGGTCCAGGATCGGAGCCGAAGCTGAGCCGCTGCTATGCGAGATAGACCAGCTGATCGGGAAGGCAAAGCTCAGGGACGATGCTGCGATAAAAACGGTCTTCCACAACCTGAAGGTCGTTATCGGTGAGGGTGGAGAAGAGGCGAAGGACGGTTACACAATTCGCGACCTGACTTCTGAGATAATGGACACACGTGAAGGGGCACCGAAGGTGTTCGTCATCAACCTCCCCGAGGTGGAGGCTGCCCGGATCCTTTGCGCGGACCTGATAAGCGAGGTCTTCAGGTCGAAAAAGAGGAGCTTTTCGCTGGACCCCAGGGTAGTCTTTGTTTTTGATGAGGCGCAAGAATTCATACCTTACGAAAAGAAGAAAGAGGACGGGACGGAATGCTCGAGCCTGGCGGTCGAGCGGCTGCTCAGGCATGGACGCAAGTACCATCTACATGGCTGGATAAGCACCCAGAGGATAGCCCACCTCAACACGAACGTTCTGCAGCAGCTACACAGCTATTTCGTAAGCACCATGCCCAGACCGTACGACAGGCAACTCATTTCGGATACCTTTGCGATTGACGATGCATTCATGGAAAGGACCCTGCTCTTCCAGAACGGGGACTGGCTGATGACGAGCTTCAAAGCCACCAATACCCAGAACGTTCCAGTCTTCTTCCATGCATTGAACAACGAGGATTATATTTTAGCGGAGAAGTGACGGACAGGCGTATTGTTGGCCCTTGTATTCCCCATTATCCGATAACGCTTATCAGATTAACCGCCCAAGTGATAAGTGATCTGGGTGTGCACGATGTCCTTCAGTGATTTGAGGAGTATTGGGCTCAAAGATTCTGAGATCAGGGTTTATGAGTATCTGGTCGAGAATGGTGAAGAGCTCCTATCGACCATACCGGAGAAGCTAGGTATGGATGCTGAGGCAACTAGGTCGGCGGTTGAAGAGCTCACTAGGATCGGGGCAATCGAGTCCAAGTCTGGGAGGCTGACGCCGGTTGCCCCGAAGGCATTCCTGCAGAGGTACATGAAGAAGCAAGAGGTGGAGTGCGACCTCAGGATCTCAGAGCTGAGGGCTACGGTCGGCAGACTCCAGTCCACACTTGAGCCGCTTTATGCGGAGAAGAGGCTGGGGATGAGGATGGAAGATCTCCTGCAGGCAATAGACGGCCTTCCAGCCATGGAGCTCGAGACCGTCAAGATAATCTCAAGGGCAAATGCCGAAGTGTGCATACTTGCAGAGGAGTTCAGCTGGTACGACAAGGTGAGGGAAGAGCTCCTCTCGGGGCTGGAGAGGAAGGTCGCGGTCAAGGTGATCCTTCTCGCCAAGGACGGGAGGGTAGGCCAGAGGGTCGAGGAGATGAAGCAACACGGGATCGAGGTAAGGTTTTCCGGTCGGGAGTGGAGGAATACACGGTTCACGATAGTCGACTCGAAAGAACTGATCTTTCTCATATGGGCCAGGAAGAGTGACAGCAGCAGGATCTACTACAGACCAGGGTACACCAAGAACCCAGGGCTAGTATCAGTATTTCACGACTCCTTCGACCTGCTTTGGGAGAGGGCAGATCGGCTATAGGGACTGCGCAGGTGTACGCCCACGATCGAAGCCGTGAGGGTCTCCTACGGATCGGCATTGGAGTTGGGCCTGTCGAAGGGAAGGACGGACACCCGCACTACGACGCTCTACCTTTTCGTTTCAAGGACTGGCTGCAGGGGATCCTGTGCCTTCTGCCCCCAGCCTTATGGCGGTAGCGGCAGGATCTCAAGGATAGAATGGCCAAGGTTCAGTCTCGAGGAAGTGGCTAGGGCAGCAACAGGAGCGAGCAAGCTGAAGAGGATCTGCATACAGTGCTCCGACGAGCCTGGGATAGCATCTCTGGCTAAAGGGATCGTGAATCGACTGGCGCCCGCCGGGCTGCCATTCTCGGTTTCAGCTCCCCCCATGGCCGTGGAGGAGATGGAGATGCTCAAGGACGCAGGGGTCGAGATCCTCACTATCCCGGTCGACTGCGCAGACAAGAAGAGGTACAGATCCGTAAAAGGGAGAAGCCTAGAGGATATCATGGATTCCCTGAGGGGGGCCGTAAGAGTGTTCGGCAGAGGCAAAGTTGGGACGCACATAATTGTCGGGCTCGGGGAGTCTGAAAGAGAGGCGGTCGAGATGATCGACACTGTTACGAAGATGGGGGTCACACCATCTCTCTTCGCATTCACACCAATCAAAGGGACGCGCATGGAGAACGCAGCCAGCCCTCCGATTGGGGCATATCGCAGGGTACAGATCGCCCGGCATCTCATAGTCGAGGCGGGCATGGAAGCTTCGGAATTAAAATTCGGCCCGGATGGCAGGATCGCAGGGTTCGGGTGCTCAGCTGAAGAGCTTGAGAGGATATTTAACTTGGGGCATCCGTTCATGGTGTGCGGTTGCCCCGGCTGCAACAGACCCTACTTCAATGAGAAGGCGTCGGGACCGTTCTACAACTATCCATCGAGACCAGACCCAAAGATAGTTTCCGAGGAGACGTGGTCCGATTGAAGAAGCTCAGGGTGATCGGATTCGAGTTTGGGGACGCGCCCTTCAATATGGCATTGGACGAGGCCATAATGAGGTCGGTAGGGGCAGGGAAGAGCCCTCCAACGCTAAGGCTCTACGGCTGGGATCCGCCGGCTGTCTCAATTGGATACTTCCAGGAGATAAGGGAGGAGGTCGACCTCGAGTTCTGCCACGAGAAGGGCATCCAAGTGGTGAGAAGGCTCTCAGGGGGCGGGGCTGTGCTCCATACCCCAAAGGAGCTCACTTACAGCTTCTCGGTAGAGGCAAACGACCCATCTGTTCCGCAGGACATTCAGGGAAGTTACCTCAAGATCTGCGCGCCCATCATTTCAGCGTTAAGGGAGATCGGAATCCCAGCCTCATTCCGCCCTGTGAACGACATTGAGGTGGGTAAGAGGAAGATCTCCGGAAGCGCACAGACAAGGAGGTTTGGCGCGGTCCTCCAGCACGGCACCATACTGCTCGGCATGGACTACTCCTTGCTCCCAGCCCTGAGGGCAAGGGCAGAGAAGCTGACAGAGAAGGGGGCAAAGGACATTGCGGGAAGGATAACCACTGTAGCTGAAACCCTAGGCAAAGAAGTCGGCCATGTAGAATTTTCTAGGATCCTTGTGAGGAAGTTTGAGGATCATTTCGGCGCAGTCGCAGACTTCTCTGATCTTTCGGAGGATGAGTGCATAGCCCCAACGCTGGAGGAGAGGTACAGGTCAATCGACTGGACCTTCAGGAGGTGATCCTTTGGAAAGGGAGCTGGTGAGGAAGTTCAAGGACGGGAAGCTGGTCAAAGTCAAGATCGTCATGGAGGGAGGGGTGATTAAGGATGCGAGGATAACAGGGGACTTCTTCGCACACCCTGAGGAGGGGATAGAAATTATAGAGAAGGAGCTAATAGGTAAGGATCTGTGCAACGCAAGACAGGCAGTCGAGAGCGCAATCGGAGGGATAACCCTCATAGGGTTGCGTGCCGAAGACCTTATCGCGATGGTGCAGGAGTGCCTAGACCGCGACAGGTGACGAAACGTCTATTTGATCGGATGGGATTGTTTTGAAAACGAGGAGCGGGAGGATCTTTTTTTACAGACCGAGCCCATCCGTTGTCCCAGTGTCCATAACCGGAGCGAGGTGTGAGCTCGATTGCCCCCACTGCAGGGGGAGGTACCTCTCGGGAATGGCAAAGGCGTCTATGCCTACAGACCTGATCAGGGCGTTCATCGCTGCAAGGAAGAGCGGCGCTACGAGAGTGCTCATAACAGGCGGGTTCACGAGGTCGGGTAGATTGCCCGTCGAGAACATGATCTCTGCAATAGAGGAGGGGAAGAGGAGGACCGGGATCAAGGTAAGCATGCATGGAGGTCTCCTCGACAAAGTGACCATGGACAGGTTGGCGAAGGCAGGAGTCGACACGCTGCTGCTGGACATCATCGGGAGCCAGCACGCTGTGACTTGCCATCTCGGCGGTGAATGGAGCCTGAAGGACTACGAGGAAGCGCTTTTGAATGCGAAATCCAGATTTCCTCTTCTCGCCCCGCATGTGCTGATTGGGATTGAGCAGGGCAGGGTAATCGGCGAGTACAGGGCAGTCGACATGATCGCAGAGGCAAACCCCGGTGCCTGCGCCATACTCGTCCTAACAGACGGGGAGACGCCCGATCCCGCAGAAGCGCAGAAGGTTATGGGATACGCACGGGAGAGGCTTAAATCTCACCTTACCCTGGGCTGCATGAGGGGGAGGGGGAGACCCAGGATCATTTACGAGAGGATGGCGTTAGATCTTGGGTTCGACGGGATCGCGAACCCCTCTCAGGAAACGCTGGACTACGCAAAGGGCGCAGGTCTGGAAGTTTTGTTCGTAGACGACTGCTGCGTCCACACGCCTGGGATCTAGGCAGGTCGCCCGACGGAGCTCAGGTATATGACGGACTCTTCCGTCCCGTCGAGACTTATCAGCTGGTTTACCTCGTCATCGAAGAATGCAGCAATCTGGCAGGTCCCAAACCCCAACGAGACTGCCGCGAGAGCCAAGTTCTGCGCCATATGCCCCGCCTCGAGGTATACATACCGGTAAGCCCGATCCTTGTATTTCCATTCCGATCTGCCGAAGACTGCGGACCAGATGAAGACGCAAGGGGCTTCCGCACACATCGACTGCCCGAGAGAAGCATGCGCAAGCCTTTCCCCGAAATCACCCTGTTTGACTGTCTCGAGGCTATGCCGCCTGACTGAGTAGTGGTAGATCCCTTTCTTCAGACCGGAGCAGTTGTTTACCAGCAAATACGTCTCGATGGGGTAGAGCGCACCCGCAGAGGGGGCGTTCCTGAATCCGTAACCTCCAGCCCGCTCCCGGAGCCCCGCGGACGCCCAGAGCATGAAGGAGATCTGATCCAGCGAGACTGGCTCATGGACGTACTCCCTAACGCTACGCCTGGTCCTTATGCACCATTCAAGCGCGGCACCAGGGGGTGTGAACGAGGGCAATTCGATCTCCTCTGATCCGGTATATTCCTTGTAGGGGGAGGGCTTCTGCCGCCAATCAACCATCCCGCCACCAGGCCGATCCCTGCTGTATTTCGTCTCTCGCTGGAAAAGGTGCCCGATCCCATCAGGCATTCCGTCCGCCAGCCTCCGCATCCTCCTTTAAAGAGAACTCCCACCTACACCAGAGTCCATCAGGGTGAGAATCGGGTGGCGCGAAGATGCACCTGGTCTCGAATCTTGGGTTGATCGTCTTCGCAAAGGTCGAAAGATGCGCGAACCCGACGGGCTTACAAGCGAACTCTCCCCTTCCATCCCTTGTCCTTGCGCGTTGTGGGCGGCACTTTGTAATGGTCATTACCAGGCGACCGTCAAGCAGCTCGATCCTGACCCCTGAAGATGGAGCGAAGCAAATCAGTTGCAGGGCCCGCTCCAGATCAGCCAGTGTTCCTTCGGCTATCCCCAGTAGCTCCTTGATCCGCTTAGCCTCAGAGACAGCATACTGCTCCCAGGCACGCCTGTCAAGGTCGATTGCAGCCTCAATCCCGAATTTCTCCTCGACACCCAAGAACCAGTACCCATCAATGGTGAGGAAGTTTTTCGAGAGGATCTCTATGTATCGTATGAGATCCTCCCTTGTCATGGATTCCAGCACCCATGAAGGCAAGAATGACACCAAAATAGGATAAGCTCCCTTGGCTCAAAAGCATTTCCAAGCCGGACGGATTACCCCCTTATCCTAGAGATAGAACGGCTGAAGGACCTTATCAGCAACCAGATAGCCAGCCCTATTGCGATGTAGACCAGAGATATCGTGAAAGAGGCGAAGAAAGCCACCGGGCTGGAACCGAAAATGATCAAGTACCCCAGGAAAGAGATCACGAAGGAAGTAGCGACCGTGGCCTTGGCAACATCACTGAAGCTCCTGAAAAGGAATGCAGAGGCTATCCCGAAAAGGATCCCCATACCGAATATGTGGATCGGATAAAGGTACTGAT
>JARYLH010000003.1 GCA_029907755.1 Candidatus Methanosuratincola sp. | reverse complement strand
CTCGCTGAGGTGCGGGGACCTCGCGGTCACCTCCCTGTACGCCCTCTGGACCGCCTCCTCCAAAACCTCGTCGAACGTGACGTACCTGCCGCGCCTCCCGGACATCTTGTAACCGGGCAGGTGGACGAGCTCGTAGCTGTAGTGCATCAGCCTCTCCGCGCCCTCCCCCATCCCGATCGCATGCAACGCGATCTTCAGCTGGAGCTGCGGGAGCTTCTGCTCGATCGATATCACGTTGATCACCCTGTCCGCCCGCCCGAACTTCCACAGTGTGTATGCTATGTCCCGGGTCGTGTAGAGCGTCGTCCCGTCCGAGCGCATCAGCGTCAGCGGCGGAACCTCGGTCCTGATGCCGTACTTCTCCCTCAGCCCGAACCTCTCGACCACCGCCTCGCAGTCGAGCACAACCGTTCCGTCCTCAAGCTTGGTGAACCCCGTCCCGGAGAGCCTCTCCACCACCTCTCTGGCACCCCCGTTCCAGGAAGCAGTCTCGCTCTCCCAGTCCCAGCTGTCGAAACCTATCCCGACGCGCCCGAGCGTCTCCCTGAACCCCTCCAGCGCCGCCTCGCAGAGCCCCCTGATCAGGGATACTGCAGCCGGATCCCTTGACTCGTACCTCTTCAGGAGCTCAGCGACCTCCCTCTCAGGATCCTCCGAATAGTTCACCCCGTCTAGGATCCTGTCGAAAGTCCCGGCGTCCCTCTCCCTCAGCTCCGCCGACACTGACACCCAGTCGTCGAGCTCTTTGATCTTCCCCCTTGCCTCCTCGTCCTTCCCCTCCGCCTTGAGCCTCTCTATCTCGCCCTTCAGCGCCCTGATGTTCATGGCGCAGCTCGTGGACGCGTAGACGAACCCAATGAAGTGGTCGATCTTCCCCTTCGCGGCTGACCTGACCGCGCCCTCCCCGCCGAGCATGCTGAGCCCGTAGGCCGCCTGAGAGACCTGCAGCCCTACGTCGTCGATGTAGAAGTGCCTCCTGACGTCCTTCCCTGCCGCCTTCAGGACCCTCGATAAGCAGTCCCCTATGACCGAGTTCCTGGCGCCGCCTATGTGTATCGGGTGGATCGGGTTGACGCTCGTGTGCTCGACGATCACCCTCTCACCGTCGCCCTTGAAGGATCCGTAGCCAACACCCTCCCTGCCGACCGATGTGATCAGCTCCTCGGCGAACGCCTTCGGCTCGATGTAGAAGTTGACATAACCCGCGCCGGCAGCCTCGACCTTCCCGACGAGCCTCCTCCCGCCCCCCTGGGCGGCTGCGGCGATCCTCGATGCGATCTCTTTGGGATCCCCCCGGATCTTCTTAGCGAGCGCGAAAGTCGAGAAGCTCAGCTCGCCGAGCGAAGGGTCGCTCGGGACGACTAGCCTCACGTCCTCGGCAGGCGCCCCCTCCCTCTCGAGGGCTGCCTTGACCAGCCTGGTGCACTCATCCCTGAACTCGGCAAAGGGGCTGCTCATAGCACAAACTGACCTCCCGCTCCATTCCTCTCCTCCTTCAGAAAAACCTTTTCCTGCCCGATCCCTGATCCCCGAGCCCAAAAGACTGATATACTGTGGTACCTTCGGGTATTTTAGTTCTAGTCGAAAGCCCGTAGGGACAGGAGATTTGGCAATGGGGCTTGAAGATTACCTCTCCAGCAACCCCCACAGGGACTGGGTGCTGAAGTACCTGGCAGAGAGCCTCTGGTACCCGGGCGACCTCTCCCTGGTCAGGAAGGTGACGAGCGCGGTCTGGGAGGAACTCTCCTCCGTCGGATCCCTGTACCGCGCAGATGTGGAGAGGGAAGGCTGGGAGAGTGTCGAGCAGAGGCTGATCTCCTGCTGGAGGCGGGACCTCTTAAGGTACAAGAACCCGGACGAGGTTGTTTGGGGGGAGCTCAACGGCCTCAACCCGCAGGTTCTCCGGATAGTCAAGG
This sequence comes from Candidatus Methanosuratincola sp., assembly GCA_029907755.1. Taxonomy (GTDB): domain Archaea; phylum Thermoproteota; class Methanomethylicia; order Methanomethylicales; family Methanomethylicaceae; genus Methanosuratincola. The sequence goes on along the minus strand of JARYLH010000003.1, from coordinate 27,173 downwards.
GGATATTCCCTTCCGTTAGCCACTACGGCAAGCCATCTGCAGCTGCCATGAGGGCAGAGCCGCCCGAACCGCCTCCCGACTTTCATGATATTCCATCGCAAAGGAAGTCTAGGAAGCCCATCGCAGCAGCCGCCGCTGCGGTGGTGTTGCTTGTTGTGGCTTTCTACGTGGCATTCTCGCAGGGGCTGTTAGCCATCCCAACCCAGGAGGCAGTACCGGACACAGCGCCACCGGAGATCCTGTACACGGGTCCCCCTGACGGCTCCCAAGTCATGAACCCTGTCAAGATCGTCGCCAGGTACTCCGACGACAAGATGGTGAACGTCTCTACGGTCAGGCTCTTGGTGAACGGCTCTGAGATCACCCCGACTAGGATCACCCCGAATGAGGTCGAGTACTCTGCAGAATTTCCGCTCGGGAAATGCGAGGTCACCCTCACCCTCAGCGACCTTTCAAACAAAACAGCAAGCGCGACCTGGTCATTCACTGTCTCGTCCTGCCTACAGGTTGTGGGCTCATCTGTCCTTGAGGAGATCAACTCCGCCAGGGCAGCGCTCGGCCTGCCGCTGGTGGATCCCTCGCTGGAGTACGTCGCCGCCAACTACAGGGCGCAGGACATGCTCGCGGGAGGGTACTTCAACCACTACGACCTGTCTGGGCGCCTCCCCAACTTTCACTACACCTCGCTGGGCGGCGCCTACTACATCGAGGAGAACCTCGGCTACATCTACTTCCCGCCCGTGAACGCCGACCGCGCAATCAACAGCTCCCGGGAACTGGTCCACGACATGATCTATGATGACGCGGCGAGCGGCTGGGGCCACAGGGACTCGCTGCTGGACCCCACCAACAACCGCGCCGAGGTGGGGGTCGCCTGGAACGGATCCTGCCTCTTCCTCGTCGTGCACATGGTCAAGGAATGGGTCAGCTGGTCGAACCCGCCGCACCTCTCGAATGGCGCATTCTCCTGCTCGGGGGACCTCACTTTGAACGGCTCCACTTTGAAGTCCGTGGTGATCTACTACAGCGACCCTTGCGATCACGACGACTTCTCCTACAGCGCCTCGCTGCGCGTGCTCGTGGGCGAGAAGAGCTACGGACTGGGAAGCCAGGTCGCCGGGGTGGCTCCCGCGCCGATGTTCTACCCTGGGCTCCAGACAATCAGGCCGACGAAGTGGTCCATCTCCGGGCAGAGTTTCTCTGTGGCGTTTAACACCTACGGTCTGAGGTCAATCGCGGGTCAGGGCCTCTACACTGTGGTGTTCTACGCCTCGAATACCCTGGGAGTTCAGCATCCGTACGATCCAGACAGGTACTCGGGCGAGCTCCCCGTCCTTTCCTACACTATACTGGTGAGCTGAGTGGGCGGTCCTGGAAAAGTGGTGGGCCCGTCGGGATTTGAACCCGAGATATCAGGCTTTCTGCTGGCAGGATCCGCAGGCATCCGCCCCTGCCCCTTTCTCCTGGCGTGCCGGTGCAGCACGGGCTTGATCGAGGCAGGGTCTGCGTCCTGATCCATGCTAGACCACGAGCCCACTACAGAGGTAGATATAAGCCTAATAAATATAATATTTGGTGAGGGTCGATTATGGGCAAGGTCAAGAAAGGCGAGCTCTGCTCGGTCTCAGGGTGCGGGAACGCCGCTGTCCGTTCGCTCTCGCCGTCCTATTCGGCAGAGATGAAGCGGGCCGGCTATGCCATAAACGAATCCGCGAGGCTCTACCTCTGCGAGCAGCACTACAAGGAGTTCAAGAAAGTCCACTCCAAGGAGGAGAGGCTCGAGAAGTGGCGCCTCTCAGGGTGATTCCCCCTTTTTCACAAAACTCCGCACCCGTACGGCGCGCCGACCAGACCCCAGCTGCGCATCACAGCCTTAGGCAATCGTTTGATCTGGCCCGTGCCGCTGCCCGTGAACGATAAGCAATAATATGCGACTGCCCTACTCTTCTCTGGGATACTGATGCCTGGCCTCGACAGCTTCATCCCCGACTCACAGTCGAAGCGCCGTCAGCCTCCGCGCCCGAGTGGCGGGGCTCCAGGTCCAGGGAAGGGGGCTGCGCCTCCAAGAAGTCCGCGCGGGGAGCACCCTCTTGGTGGGGCAGGGGATGAGCTCGAGAGGGAAGAGGCAACCGAACCCGAAGATATAGATGTCGAGGCTGAGGCTGAATCAGAGGCCGAGGGTATATTGGCTCACGAGGCTGAGGAAGCCGAAGAGATCATTGCACAGACCAAGTTCGAGGCCGAGACCCCTTCGGATACCGGAAGCTGCGTCCTACTCTCGGTCTCCTACAGCGGGAACAGGGGGAGGGCGCTTGCGAAGCTCTACGATGTTGAGAGGGGGCGCATTGTCTTCTGGTACGACAACACGGGGCACCAGCCGTACCTACTGACCGACATGAGCCTGGACGAGCTCCTCTCCTCGGAGGCAGCCTCCCACCCTGGCTTCGATCCTGGCGGGTGCCGGGAAGTTGAGAAGCACGACCTGCTCCAGGACAAGGTCGTCACGATGACCAAGGTCGCCGCGAAGGACCCCACATCGGTCGGCGGGAGGGGGACTGGGATAAGGGACCTCCTCGGAGAGAGGTCCTGGGAGGACAGGATCAGGTACCACGAGTGCTTCGTCTACGACAGGAGGCTAGTGCCAGGCTACTACTACCGGATCAGGGGGGGATCGCTCGTCCCGGAGGCGCAGCCGGTCCCGACCGATGCGCTGAAGAAGGCATTCCCGGGCGCGACACCCGCCTTCCTCGACTCGCTCACCGAGTGGTTCCCGATCTTCTCGAGCCCGGTCCCCGACTACAGGAGGGTCGCCATCGACATCGAGGTCGCGACCGAGGCCCAGGATCGGGTACCTGACCCCCAGGTGGCCGCCAACCCGGTCATATGCGTCTCAGCAGTTGGGTCAGACGGGAGGAAGCAGGTCCTCATCCTGCGGAGGGAGGGCTTCGACGAGAGCGGGGGCAGTGCCGAGCGACCGAAGGAGCTCCCAGAGGACGCCTCCCTCGTCTACTTCGACAGGGAGATCGACCTGATAAGGGAGGTCTTCCAGCTGCTCGTCGACTATCCGATCGTCCTGACCTTCAACGGCGACAACTTCGACCTTCACTACCTGTGGAAGCGCGCCCAGGTCCTCGGGATGAGGAAGGAGGAGATCCCGATAATAATGGGCAGGGAGATCGCCCTCATCCCCGTGGGGGTCCACATCGACCTGTACAAGTTCTTCCACAATCACGCGATCCAGATCTACGCCTTCGGGAACGCCTACAAGGAGCTCACCCTCGACGCGATCTCCGAGGCGCTGCTGGGGATCAAGAAGATACAGCTCGAGAAGAGCATAAACGAGCTCGACTACCTCTCCCTGGCTAACTACTGCTTCAGGGACTCGCTGATAACCCTCAGGCTCACGACCGAGCACTCCAGCCTCGTGATGAACCTGATCACGCTCATAATGAGGATCTCCCGGGTCTCGATGGAGGACGCGACTCGGCAGGGGGTCTCGAGCTGGATCCGGAGCCTGTTCTACGACGAGCACAGGAAGGGGGACTACCTGATCCCGAAGAAGGAGGACATCAGCCTCGCGAAGGGCGGCTCGTCTACTACCTCGGTGATCAAGGGGAAGAAGTACAAGGGGGCCCTCGTGATAAAGCCCGAGTCAGGGGTCTTCTTCAACGTCATAGTCCTCGACTTCGCGAGTCTGTACCCGAGCATCATATCGAGGTGGAACCTGAGCTACGAGACGGTGAGGTGCCCCCACCCCGAGTGCAGGAAGAACCTCGTGCCCGACACGGACCACTGGGTCTGCACCAGGCGCGTCGGGATGATGGCGCACGTGGTCGGGCTGCTCAGGGACGTCAGGGTCAGATGGTTCAAGCCGAAGTCGAAGGATCCCTCGCTGTCGGAGGAAGAACGCGGTTACTACAAGGTAGTCCAGCAGGCTCTGAAGGTTTTTTTGAACGCCTCGTACGGGGTCTTCGGGGCCGAGATCTTCCCCCTCTACTGCCTCCCCCTCGCTGACAGCACCACAGCCATCGGCAGGAGCATCATCACGGAGACGATAGAGAGGGCGAAGGAGCTTGGCATGATGGTCCTCTACTCCGACACCGACTCGATCTTCCTCCACCAGCCAACGAAGGAGCAGATATCCTCGCTCCTCTCCTGGGCGGAGTCCAAGTTCGGGATCGACCTCGAGGTCGACAAGCGGTACACCTTCGTCACATTCTCCGGGAGGAAGAAGAACTACCTCGGCGTCCTCGACAGCGGCATCGTGGACATAAAGGGGCTGATGGGCAAGAAGCGCAACACGCCACCTTTCATCAAGAACGCGTTCGTGGAGATGACCCAGGTCCTCAGGGATGTGAAGTCCCCGCAGGACTTCGAGGCGGCGAAGTCCAAGATCAAGGCGATCGTCCAGCGGTGCTACAGCGACCTGAAGGCGAGGAGGATACCGCTCGACGACCTGGTCTTCAAGGTGATGATCTCGAGGCCGCTCGACAGATACGACAAGACCACGCCCCAGCACGTGAAAGCCGCTAAGCTCCTCGAGGAGAAGGGCAAGGAGGTGAAGCCCGGCGACCTGATCTCATTCGTGAAGGTCCAAGGGCCGCTGGGGGTTAAGCCGGTCCAGCTCGCGCGGATAGACGAGGTGGACGTCGATAAATACGTGGGGCACATCGAGAGCACGTTCGGTCAGGTGCTCGAGGCACTGAACATCGACTTCGAGGAGATAGTAGGCGTGAAGCGGCTCGACTTCTTCTCGAGGTAGTGATCGCCGCTAGCTGCATAAAAAAAGGGCCTTGCCTTAGCTTGCCATTCCAGCCCTGTCATACCTGAGCAGATTGAAGAACCTGAGCTGCAGTATCGCTTCCTTGTACTCCGCCTTCAGCTCCTGCTTCATCCTGAGCATGTCTGCCCTGGTATTGCTGTACTTCTTGCAGCCTTCCATCCGCATCTGGACCACAAAATACCCTACCGGAGAAGGCTTAAAAATCTATCCCACCATCGCCCTGGGGCGCTTCCTGCGCAAGAGAATCATGTAGCACCGTGATAAATCTTGAGCCCGATTTGCCGTACTAAGATCCCGCATGCAGTTTACTTGATCAGCGTTGCAGAGTGGGCATCTGGAAGCCGCTCCAGATATTCCTCGGAACCCATTCTGGCGGTCGGGCGCTTCCCGGCGCACACATCGCATTAAAAATCAAGTTATATTTAAATTCAAAGGCTTAATATAAGTAAACAACGATCTAAAATATTAAAGTGAGTCATCATGTCAAATAGGAAATCCTCAATGCTGGCTTTCGTCTTATTGACCATAATCTCCATTCAACTGGTTGCCATGGGGTCCCCCGTTTATGCCGAGGTGCCAACGCCCACAAAATTGAAAATCTACGTCGCTCCCCCGAAAGTGCTTGCGGACAATAATGTTTACGAGACGATCTTCGTCCAGCTCCAGGACTCGAAGGGCTTGCCTGCTAGGGCCGTCCAAGACACCGAGATCTACCTCTCCTCCTCCTCGATATACGTAGGCACGGTCGATCCGGTGATTACCATCCGGGCTGGAGAGACTTACGCGGTAGCGAAGTTCTACTCGACATACACGCCAGGAACCACCACGATAACGGCGACAGCCTCGGGCTTCCAGACCGTTCAGGCATCCATGACGACCGTAGGCCCAATCCCTAACAAGTTGGTGGTCCACGTCCTCCCTGAAGCCCTTCCAGCCGACAACAGTCAGTACAGCGCCGTGGTCGTCCAGCTCCAGGACTCCAGCGGGACCCCTGCCAAAGCCCCGATAGGGAACGTGAACGTAAGCCTCTTCTCGTCCAACACCACTGTAGGCACAGTGGAACCATACGTGATCATCCCTAGCGGCAGCACTTACGGTGTTGCCAAATTCAAAACTACAAACACAAGCGGATCCACGACCGTCACCGCCATAGCATCGGGCTATGTGACTGGATCAGCGACGGTTAAAACACAATCTTACAACTATGAAGCTACCAAGCTTGCGGTCTACATCTCACCCTCGAAAGTGCCTGCTGACGGCATCGTTTACGACGTAGTGGCGGTCCAACTCAAAGACTCGAAGGGTAATATAGCTAAAGCCGCCAGTAATGTTGTTGTCAGCCTCTCCTCGTCCAATACAGGCGTAGGCACCGTCACCGGGTCGATAACGATACCTGTGGGACAGTCATTTGCGATTGCAAGGTTCAATTCAACCTTCAAGGCTGGCACAACAACAATTACTGCTACGGCGACCAATCTCATAACCGCAACTCAATCGATAACGACGGTCGGCCCAGTCCCCTCGAAACTCTCCGTCTACTGTGTCCCCTCAAGCCTGCCCGCTGACAACCGCCAGTACAGCGCCGTGGTCGTCCAGCTCCAGGACTCCAGCGGGAACCCCGCAAAAGATCCCGAGGGCGATGTCTTGGTTGATCTCTTCTCCTCGAAGCCCGACTTCGGAGTCCCCGCCCCCCGCGTGGTTATCCCATACGGAACGACTTACGCAGTCGCCACTTTCAACTCAACCTTCCTCGCAGGCTCAACAGACCTCACTGCCCAGTCCGCAGGCTACTATTCAGCTCAGGCGAGGATGACAACTAGCCTGATAGACGAGATCCCATTGACAGTTGCGCTATCAGCGGAACCAGCGACGGTGGACTCTGAAGCAAAGTCTACAGTAAGGATTTTGGTCAAATTCAACAACACGGCTCCAGCCCCAGGAGTGACCATCAAGCTTTCCTCCAGCAGCGGAGGCACGTTCTCAGCTATCACTAACGAATCGAATGGAAACTATTCCGTCGTTTTCACTGCCCCCAAAGTCAGCTCAAGTACAATGATCACGATCACGGCTAACGCGACAAAGACCGGGTACATCACCGGATACGGAAGCACCAATATAATAGTTGTCCCCTCCGTCCAGACAGGGAAAGGCAGCCTACGCCTGTACGTCAGGGACAATTCAGGCAACCCAGTCAGCGCAGCCACCGTCACCTCGACCTCCCAACCGAGCGGCGCATCCCCAGTCTCATCCATAACAGACCAGAACGGTCTAGCGAGCTTCAATGACATCGCAGCGGGCACATATGTCTTCAGCGTCACGAGAGAAGGCTACGAAACAAAGAGCTTTACGCTTACCGTCAACGCCAACCAAACATCGACTTTAACAGTAGCCATAACAAAGATCGAAACGCCATTCTCGAATCTCTTGATATGGATCGTCGGAATCGCAATCGCCGCCGTCGTGGCGGGCGCAATAATATTCATGCTGATGAGGCGCAGGAAGAAGAAATAGCAAGCCAGCCGTAAGTGCGAATCGGGTGACGCACGGATACGGAAGGGTGAACCCGAACCGGGCGGGGGCATCCCTGCCCGACAAAGCAAAGATCGCCGACAAGCCCGTCTCACCCTTTTTTAACCAAAGCTGTAGTCCTCTTCAGACCCTCTACAAGATCCCTCCGGCGACTAGTCATTCCCGTGGGCTTCGGGTCGGATCCGTGTATATTCCCAGGGTCAGCCTCTGGCAGGAGGTGCAGTTCCCCGTCATCTGCTTTTTGTTTCGAAAATCCGCTGCCCAAATAATGACCCGCTGCCCATTCTCTCTTCAGCTCCCGCGCAAATGCCCTGCGCCTTCCAGATGCTTCCCGTCTGGGTGCCCCTGCTAGCCAGCGTGAACTGACCGCGGCAGTCGAAGCATGAGACGACGGGATATCCCTTCCCTTGCTTCTGAAATATGGAGCTGCCAAAAATCGATCGCAAAAAGACCGATGCTGAGGGGGCGTATTTGGGGCATCTCCAACGAATATCCTGTAGAGGCAAGGCGCAAGTCTCGTCTCGCGATTCCTGCAGCGCATTTGCCCATGTCATGTTTATATACTGACGTCGCAAGATAAAAACAACAAATCCAGTATCCGTACGTCAGATCACTGGAATGGAAAAATGCTGAATTAAGAAACAGAGGCGAACCGGATGCGTCTGCTGTTGATCCACGCCGACTATATCGAGTTCACTGCGCTCGAGCCCGCAATGCCAAACCCAGAGCGGATCGAGAGCCAGGGTAAGAAGGAGAGGGTCGACGAGTGCCTGGTCGCATTCTCGACCGTGGAGAAGTCCGACGAGGAGTCGCCGGAGGGGATAGCGAAGAACGCGGCTGCAACCATACTGGAGCACGCCGCATCTGTAAAGGCAACGAGGGTGGTGATCTACCCCTACGCCCACCTCTCGTCGTCCCTGTCCCGCCCGGACTCCGCGATGGAGATCCTGAGGAAGACCGAGGATGCACTCAGGAGTGCTGTCGAGGTCTTCAGGGCCCCGTTCGGGTGGTACAAGTCCTTCGAGATAAAGTGCAAGGGTCACCCGCTCAGCGAGCTCTCGAGGACCGTCACTGCCGGCGATCTGGGGGCCGCAAAAGCAGGGGAGCGCGCCGCGGAGGAAACCGGGGCGGGGGAAGCAGCCCAGAGGAGCGAGTTCTTGGTCCTTACCCCAGAGGGGGAGGAGTTCAGGATAGACCTGGCTTCCCCGGAGACCTTCCTGAGGCTGAAGGTCGAGTCCCCCCTTATCCAGCTCATAAAGAACGAGGCAGGGATGAAGGAGGACAGGGGCGCGCCCGCGCACGTCAAGCTGATGAAGAAGCTCGAGCTCGTCGACTACGAGCCCGCCTCCGACATCGGGCACTTCAGGTTCTACCCGAAGGGGACGCTGATAAAGGACAGCTTGGAGGAGCTCGCCTACGACATCGCGGTCAGGGACCTCCGCGCGTTCAAGATCGAGACCCCGTTCCTGTACCGCCTCGACGAGCCGGACATCGCCGACCAGGCTGAGAAGTTCAGGGAGAAGGACTACCGCCTTACCGTTGACAAAAAGGAGTTCTGCCTGCGGTTCGCCGGGGACTTTGGACTATTCCGAATGATGAAGGGGGCGACGATGAGCTACCGGCAGCTCCCGATCAGGGTCTACGAGCTCTCGCCCTCTTTCAGGCTCGAGCAGAGCGGCGAGTGCGTCGGGCTGAAGCGCCTGAGAAACTTCACGATGCCCGACCTCCACTGCTTCTGCACCGACCTGGAGCAGGGCAGGAACGAGTACACTGAGCTATTCAGGAAGTACACCCGCCTCACCCAGTCGATGGAGATCGAGTACGCGGTAGCCTTCCGCGTCGTGAAGTACTTCTACGAGGAGCACAGAGACTGGTTCATCTCACTCCTCAAGATCGTGGGGAAGCCCGCGCTGATCGAGGTCCTCCCGGAGATGAAGCACTATTGGGTCCTCAAGCACGAGTACCAGGCGATCGACTCCGTGGGGGGCAACACCCAGCTCGTCACTGTCCAACTCGACATCGAGGACGCCGCCAGGTACGGGATTGAGTACACCGACGAGAGCGGGAGGAGGAGGGGCTGCATCATCCTCCACAGCTCCCTGGGGTCGATCGAGAGGTGGATGGGCGCGATCCTCGAGCAAGCTGCGAAGGATCAGGCGAGGGGCAAGCCGCCGATGCTGCCCGTCTGGCTCAGCCCGATCCAGGTCAGGGTCATCCCAGTTAACAGCGCCTACGTCGGCTTCGCGAAGGGCCTCGCCGAGCGGATCTCTGCAGAGGGCTTCCGGGCAGACGTGGACGACAGGGAGGAGTCAGTCTCAAAGAAGATCAGGGAGGCCGAGGTGGACTGGATCCCGTTCGTCCTAGTAGTAGGTGAGAAGGAAGCCTCCTCACAGCCGCAGTCGCTCTCGGTCCGCGTCCGCGGCGAGGGCGTGAAGGGAACCGACTTCGCAGGGCTGATTGCGATGCTCCGCGAGCGCGTCGGAGACCGCCCGTGCCTGCCTTCGTACCTCCCAATGATGCTCTCGATGAAGCCGAGGTTCGCCTGATGATCGATGGGTATTTAATATCCGTCCGTTCACAGGATTTCAGATCAGGTGTTGACATATGAAAGTCGAATCGATAATACTTGTCACAGCCGACTGGGAGAAGGCAGGCCAGTACGCAATGAAGGTCTGCGACGCGGTCTCGAAGGCGCAGAATGTGCCGCTCGAGATCAAGAAGGAGGATTACGACTTCCTAATCGCGCACGGCGTGAAGGACGAGTTCGGGGGGATCGACATCCCCCAGGTCTTCCTCAAGCTGGAGGACGGGACGGTCAAGTACGTCATGTCCCGCATCCCGGACAGGAGCGACGGGATGCCCGACATCGAGAAGGGGATCCAACTGCTGACCGATGCAATAAAGGCTCAGTGAGGCATGCCCTTGTCGAAGACCCTAGTCCTTAGGTCGAGGGAGGGATCGCTCGTCTCGAAGACCACCCTCGACTCGGAGATAACGCAGGCGGTCAGGAAGATCGTCGCCGACGCGATCTCGTTCTGGAAACTGGAGACCTCCGACTTCATCGTGATAAGGGACATGTACCCCGTCTCTGTTAAGCTCCCGATCTCGAAGGAGCAGTACGACCTCTACTCCAATTACGACATGTCTAGGACTACGAACGGCAGCGTGATGTTCAACGTCCCAGTCTACGTCATCTCCTTCGACAACGAGTGGCAGGAGGAGGACTACGTGGACAAGGAGGTCATCGTCGTCGCGCCCGCAGTCGACCAGAAGGTCGAGGAGATAATCACCGAGCTCGCGATCGAGGCGACGAAGCCGAAGGAGGAAGAGGATGCAGAAGAGGAGCCGGAAGAGGACCTCTGAGTCCCCGTTCGGCCCCTCGGGCTCATATAGCCCGGCACATCATGCCGGGTCTGGCTCGCTCCGGGTCTTCTTTCCTGCGACCCTTCGCTGGCACTCATCCCCGGGTCTGGACCCGAATTCGAAGTCATCGCCCCTTAAACTCGGCGAGCCGGATTCTGATAAACTTTGTCCAGGAATCAATATCCAGTTTTCTTATTGTGCAACAGATAGAAATAAAAATACTTAAATCAAGGATGGTATCGTAGTTGTATTGTTTACTTGGTTGGTTGGTGTAGCCGTATTGGAGCAGACAAGTAAGAGCTCGCAGCAGTATTTTCAGATGATCTCCAAGGACAGCCAACTGATTAAGCTCCTCGAATACCTGGTCAGCAAGAAGAGCGGCGAGCTCCAGCCAGCCTTCGACATAGTTACAGGTTACCACTATCCCGACGTCGTGAGCGCTCTCTCGGTGACGCCGAAGGAGTCCCTCGAGATAGTCAAGAGGCTCGTCGCGATGGGGGCTGCCACCGAGGAGTACACCGAGCAGGTGATACGCTGCCCCTACTGCAACTCCGAGTACACGACGGTCAGGTTCCACTGCCCGTTCTGCAACTCGAAGAGGCTAAGCAAGGAGGTCCTGATCGAGCACAAGCCGGACGGGGCGATCGCCCCAGTCTCTAAGTACGTGAAGGGCGACAAGAAGATGGTCTGCCCTGTCTGCAACAAGCCCCTGGTTGAAGAGGGGAAGGACTATCGCGCAGTGGGCGTCTGGTACTCCTGCATGAGCTGCGGGAAGCAGTTCGACACGCCGAAGAACACCTACCTCTGCCTGGGCTGCGGCAAGGATTTCTCGACGCCCGAGCTGATAATCTCGTTCGTCAACAAGATAGTCGTCAAGAAGGAGGTCATGGACGACTTCTTCAAGCAGTACTTTGTGCTCCAGCCGGTCACCGACCTCTTGGTTCAGCTCGGCTTCAATTGCCAGTCGCCGGGGCTCATCGCCGGGAAGTCTGGGTATACCCACACCTTCAACATCGTGGCGAAAGACGGAGGCGGCAAGACATACGCCATCGACTTTGTCAAGTCCGAGAGCTACGTCGAAGAGAGCTCAGTGCTTGCGCTCTTTGCGAAGGTCCTTGACACGAAGCCTGACCAGGCATACCTGATCTGCATCCCTGGGATCACAGAGGGAGGCAAGCGCTTCGCCGCAATGTACAACATAAAGGTGGTGGAGGGCGGAACGATGGCGGAGGTGATCTCCAAGATGAAGGTCCAGCTCTCCGGGCAGCCTGGGCCAGCCGCGGGGTCCGTCTTAGAGTCGGAAGCTGCCGAACCCGGGACTTCTAAGCCAATCGAGGGGAAGAGCGAGATCACCCCGCCTGAAGCCACGGGCGGAGCTGAACCCTCCGTTGGGACGGCAAGCGTCGGGGCGCCAACAGGGAAGCCCCAAAAGAGCGGTAGTAGGCTGTTCTAAAAACCAGCGCCCATTTCTTGGAGTTTGCGCTCATCCGCTGACATCCCCATTCATTTTTATGGTCGCAGTCCTCTTCACTGCCCGCCGCAGGGGCAGGCGAATGGCACAAGAAGGCAGGCGCCAGTCGGCGTGGTGGGAAACGGAAAAAAATAAAACGGGCGACCCCCGCCTCAAGGCGGGATCACGATGAACAGGTAGACTGCCAGCGTAATTATCATCATTATTATGGCATGCTTGAAGCCCGCGACTATCAGCCCCTCGCCCATCTTGCCTGCGACGATCCCTGAGAATAGCCCCTGTAGCATCGACATGTAGAAGAATATCCTCCTGTAGGTTATGAAGTCCGCCTGCGGCGCGAATATCGTGGACCCCAGCCCTATCATCGGGTAGAAGAACTGGTTCACGAGTATCACTACCGTCGTGATGAAAACTCCGAACGCGATGTATACGATCCCGATGTAGACCTTCATCGTCGCCTTGCGCTCCATGTTCATCGTTTGTATCTGCCTCAGGTAAGCCGCGAGGCTCCTGATGATCTTCGAGATGTCGCCGCCCGCCCGGGTCGTCTCGACCATTATCCCGCTGACCCTGCTGACGAGCTTGGAGTTCACCCTCCTCGCTAGCTCCTCGAAGCCCTCCTCTATCGTCCCGCCGAGCTTAGTCCGGGAGATTATCCTCTTGACCTCCTCTGAGATCGGGCCGTAGTCCTTCATCGCGGAGGCCTCGAGCGCCTTGACGAAGGTCATACCTGCGAGCTGCCCCTCTGCGATGTCCTCGAGGAGCTCGGGTATCCTCTTCTCGATGCTGCTCAGCCACCTGTTCTCGATCGTCTTCATCACCGCGTAGGGCGTCATCCCCACCGCGATCGCGATGAGGAATATGTAGTCCGCCAGTATCACGTTGGTGAAGTAGGTGAAGACCCCCATGATCCCTATCGCGACCCCGGCTGCCACCGAGGACAGTATCACTGTGAGCCTCTGCTGCTTTGTCAACTGTTCCATTCTCTCACTCCTCCCTAGGTACCGAACTGTCGAGTATCAGGAGCATAAGCGCCGAAACGGCGGGGATCATCACGAACGTGACGACGTACATCCAGAGGACCGCGTTGATCCCGGAGCCGCCTATGAAAGACATCGTCGCGAGCATGACCACGATTATGAGCGGGAGTACGACGCCCATCGAGATGTAGATCTCCGCAGCCACGCCCAGCCCGTCGAGTTGCTTCTTCATGTCGATGCGCCTCTCCCTCATGAATGCCCTCCCCTGCATGTAGAGGTACCTCCTGAGGTCCCCTCCCATGTTGCCGACCGCGAGTATCCCCTTCAGCAGGTCCGCGAACTTGGGCGACGCGGTGTCCTTGATCCTCTCCTGGATCGCTGTGTAGAAGTCCTTCCCGAAGAGGTCTATCGACTTTACGATCTCCCCGACCTCCTCCTTTATGACCTTGTCGACGTCCCCCTTGACGAGGCTCTTGAAGATCCTCTCGGGGGTTACGTCCGCGCCCGCGAGGATGGCCATGTACTGCGTCGCGAAGTTGAGCGACGAGTTGATCTTCCTCTTCCTCATGCCGGCGGCGTAAGTCGGGTACATGTACGTTGCCAGGAACACCGCAGCACCAACCAGGAGGCCGAGCGCGAGCGAGGAGAATATCGCATAGCTGAATACCATCCACCTAATCAGGAACGGGAGTGTCACCGCGACCGTGACGACGGCGCCTATTACTGTGAGCAGGTACATCTTGCTGACGTACCTGGCTGCGGTCGTCCTCATCAGGCACTTCCTGAGCTCCTCGTCCTTGATCAGCTTGGTCCTGTCCGTGAACCTGCCGAAGATCCTGTAGGCGAACAGCGAGAGGTCCGGGAAGGCAAACTTCTCCTTCCCCTTCTGTTTCGCCCCCTTCGCCTCTTCCTCTGCCTTCTTGGCTTCCGCTTCCAACGCTCCCGCTGCTGTGGCTGCGGCTTCTTTCCCGCCTTCTCCCCCCTCCGGCACGGGTCCGCTCATACGCTCTCCACCATCGCCCTGCGGAAGATCCTCTCTGGGTCGGCGTAGAACTCCCTGAGCACGTTGCCGATCTCCTTGTACCTCCTCATCCCCCTCTTCTCCATCCACCTGAAGATCGTTTTCCTCCTGTTGATCTCGGTCTGTATCTCCTCGATGGACATCCCGCGCCTCTCCGAGATCTTCTTCAGCACCAGGCTCTCGCCGCTGATGTTGAACGTGTCGGACCTCGGGTCCCACTTTCCGAGCTGGTTCGTCACGAGCCTGTCCGAGTCCGGGTCGTACCCCCCGACCTCGGTGACGTCGACCGTCCTCCTGGCGGGCTTGTCCCCGATCCTGGTCCTGTTCTGCATGATGATCAAGTCTATGAGCCCGATGAGCGGCCTCGGGACGTTCATTGGCTCGGCCTCGAGCCTCTTGAATACGCTGGCGGGCGAGTCCGCGTGGATTGTCGCCTGGACGCCGTGCCCGGTCGCGAGCGCCTGGAAGAGCGTGTAGGCTTCCCTCCCCCTGACCTCGCCGACGATTATGTAGTCGGGTCTCTGCCTGAGCGAGTTCTTCAGCAGGTCGAAGAGGCTGACGTCCGCCTCCTTCTTCCCGAAGCCGGTCCTGGTGGTCATCGGGATCCAGTTGATGTGGGGGAGGTTTAGCTCGGGCGTCTCCTCGATGGTGACTATCTTCAGGTCGGGCCTGATGAACATGGAAATGCAGTTCAGGAGCGTCGTCTTCCCGGACGCGACCCCGCCTGCGACAAGGACCGAGCTCTTGTTCTCGACCGCGAACCAGAGCAGCGCCGCGAGATCCGGGGAGACCGTCTTGAGCGAGATCATGTCCACGATCGTGAGCGGGTCAGCCCTGAACCTCCTGATGGTGAATGTGGCGCCCTTCTTCGAGATCTCCGTCCCGTAGGTCGCGTTGACCCTGCTTCCGTCCGGAAGCGAGCCGTCGAGGATGGGGTTCCCGATCGAGATGTGCCTCCCGCACCTGTAGGCGAGGCGGACGACCATCCGGTTCAGGTCCTCCGCCGTGTCGAACGAGATGTTCGAGGGGATCGACTCCCACTCCCTGTGCCAGACGTACAGCGGGATCCCGACGCCGTCGCAGGAGATGTCCTCGATGAAGTGGTCGCGCATCATCGGGTCTATCCTCTCGAACCCGAGGAAGTCCCTCTTGATGTAGTAGAAGAGCTTCGCGAAGTTTGGCTCGTCGATCTTCATCTTGTACTCCTTGATTATCCTGCGCGTCTCCTTCTCTAGGATCTCAGGCGCCCTGTCGCTGTCGATCTGCTCTAGGTCAATCTCGACCTCCTGGAAGAGGATCTTCTTTATCCTCTCGAGAGTCTCCTTCTCCTCCGGGGTTATCGTCGGCTCGATTATCCTGTAGATCAGCTCCTTCGTGACGGGATCCTCGACGACCGCCGAGTAGACGAACGGCTCCTGGATGACATATGTCGCCTTAAACGCTACATTATCGCCAAATGTCATTAGAATCTCCTAGAATTATTTTTATTATTTCATATTTAAGTGCAGGTATATATTTATGGTTAATCCTAAAATGTTTCCGGAAATTAACCATTCTTGAAGGATCGGGGTGGTTCGAGTGATCGTTGAGGCTAAACTTTTGGTGCTCGGCGCCGCGCTCGCGGTGGCGTCGTACCAGGACGTGAAGACCAGGGAGATCGACGACAGGGTCTGGCTAGTCTCGGGGCTGGTCGGGGCACTCCTGACCGTGGCTGAGATCACCACTACGCCGGGGTACCCGCTGCTGCTCGCGGGGTTCAGCGCCCTGCTCGCGGCTGCGATCGCGGTCGGGGTGTTCTACCTGGGGCTCTACGGGGGCGCGGACGCGAAGGCGCTGCTGGTGGCTGCCGTGACCCTCCCGCTGTCGCCCTGGTTTGTGGGATCGAGCGAGCCTTGGGGGCAGGGTCTCTCCGCGAACCCGTTCTTCCCGCTGACGCTCTTGGGGAACGCGCTCCTGCTCTCGCTCTTCCTGGTGCCCTCCTGCCTCGCGTGGAACCTTTACAGGAAGGTGAGCGGGGAGCGGCTCTTCGAAGGGGTCTCCGCCTCGCCCCTCCAGAAATTGGTTGCAGTGCTCACCGCGGTCAGGGTGAAGCCGTCGACCGCTGCCTCGGTGCACTTCAACCTCATCGAGAGACCGGTCACCGATGGTCTCGAAAATCGCCGAAATGATTCCAGCGTCGGTGAGGGGAAATCAAAATCAAAATCAAAGTGCAACGCTCCTATCCAAGAGAAAACTTGGGCGCTCAAGCTCTTCTCCCGGATAAGCGAGGAGGACTACGACAGGGAGAAGGAGGAGCAGTCCAGGGAGCTGGCGGGGCTCAGGAGGAAGGTCTGGGCGACGCCCGCGATACCAATGATAGTCTTCCTGCTCGCCGGGTACCTGGTGTCGTTCGTCTGGGGGGACCTGATCTTCGGGCTGATCTCGGTCGTCCTAGGGATCCCCGCCCGGTGAGTCCAACGCGGTTTTAGCCTGATTTCCAGAGGCGCTCAGAGATCCAGGGATCGAGCCCTATCCCCCGCATCGCCTCGACAACTTCGAGCACGGTCTCCTGTTCGCCGCGTTGAGTGCGCAACAGATGCGACCTGCACCCGGACCTGCAGTCCGTGTTCCCGAAGCCCGGAACGGGGGCCATCCCTCGGGCCTCGAGCGCCGATGCGAGGGCACACTCCATGCTCCTTTGCGAGTGGGCTGAGACCGCCGTGACCGAGGAGGCGATAGTGAGGAGCCTGTCGATGTGCCAGTGCGGCCTGCCCGCCGTTCCGCCTGCGAATATCCTGAGGTGCCTCGCGACCCTGCTCTCCACGCCGCCGGGGCCCATCGCGGACCCGCAGTAGACGCAGGTGCCCCTTGGGATGTCGAAGCCCCTGCCGATCAGGAGCCTCGCCTCTCCAGGGATCCCGAGCACGAGCGCATAGACGCCGCTTCGACCCATATGGTTCATCTGTTGCACAATTTAAGTGTTGCACATATTATATAGATGTTTCTATCCCTAGGAATTCTTATATACTGATTAGTGAAGATATATACAACAAAAAACAATGGAGGGAAACTAATGAATTTTAAGTTACCAAAGTGCAAGAAGGGAGTATCTCCTATAATCGCCACGCTGCTCTTGATCGTCATTGCAGTAGCAGCCGCAGTCGTCACCTACAGCTTCGTCATGGGCTTCATCGGCACCTCAACAAACCCGAGTGGTCAGCAAGGCCAGCTGACATACGATGCATACACATTTGACAGTTCGACTGATAACCTAACAGTATACATCAGAAATACGGGATCAAAAGCATTGACCCTTTCAGCATGTTATATTGGAGGACAGCTTGTATCACAATATTATAACGCAACAACTCCAGAAAATCCAGTGACCAACCCTAATCAACTTTCATTTGGTGTAGGGAGTGTCGAGCCAGTTATAGTGATAGCTAGCCAAGGGATCGCTTCAGGTACGGGCTATGAAGTTCGCTTCGTCTGCACTGACGGCACAATCCTCACGTTCACCGCAGTCGCGTCCTAAAAAGGTAAACTTCTTTTATTTTTTATACTCGATGTTTTTTATCGTGTCTGTTAGCTTTTCAAGAAAAGAAAGAAATTGTTTTTCAGTCTCTCGCAAAGTCCATGCCGATGAATATCAGCGAAAGGTCCATATCAACTGTATCGTAAGTCCTCATCCTTATCTCCATGTCGTAGGTCTTCCCCACGGTGAGGTTCGTGATGTACATTATGTTCGGCTTCACTTTCTCTTCGCCTGCTGCGGTGATGTTCAGCTCCACGCTCGATACCAGCGGCACCTTCACCAGCACGATCGCGGTCTGGTTGAGCGCGACAAACTTCGTGCTGGCATTGAAACCGACCATCCCCGTGGACCCTTTGTACCAGCGCATGTTGATGTTAAGCTCGTCCAGGTAGCCTACGCCGATCGGTCCGGTGGAGTTGTACCACTTGATCAGCCACCTCCCCTCCATCGGGCTTCCGGGCGGGGCATACGCGCCCGAAAACACGTTCCCGCGCGAAGTGACCACCTTGAACTCGCCGTTCTGCCCCTGAATCGGCGTGGCGTTTATGGTGGCGTATCCGAAGGGGGGGATCCCCCACTCCCCGGTGATGTTGTAATGGTTGCTCCAAACTTGGGTCACGACGATGACGTTTCCGGTCGGGTTAGTCACGTTCAGGAGCGTATCGCTCCCGTTCTTGAACACCGCGACTTCCAGCGACTCGGAATTCCTGAGCTGGTTGAACTCGATCTGCCCCTTTACAGCAGCACCGTAGTCTGAGAAGTACTGCGTCCATACGAACGTATACGAAACCGCCATCGCGAATATGATCAGGAAGATCGCCATTCCTATGACCGTGCTGACGCCCCGTTTCCCGCCGATTGCCATGCGATCAGCCCTCCACGGTGAAAGCCTCGTCGTATGCGCTCCCCTTCTGGCTCACGATCCTCACTTTCCACAGCCCCTCCGTGATGCTCCCGGCGTAGGTTCCGTTGAACCAGGCAGTCTGCCGGGGCTCGATGCTGGTCGGCGACACTGAGAAAGGAATGCCGTTTACATACATCGCCGCCAGGTCTACTCTCACTTCGCCGTAGTTGTAGACCGCCAGTTTGACTGCACAGGCAGTCCTATTCTCGATTATTGCGTCCACTACCCTGAAATTCTCCTTGATAGCGTTGATCTCCATCCTGTTTGTCTCGTATCTGGCGGATGTAATCCCTGAAAAGTATCCCATGCTGTATATGAAGACGCCCATCCCTATCGTGCTGACCATCAGGATCATGAGAACTGTGGCCACTATCTCGCTAACACCCTTCGACAAATGAGGCACCTTGTATTATTCTATCTTAGCTTCTATTTAACTTCTCATCTGTGCTTACAGGAGGTTATAAGGTAGACTATTCGAAAATTTTTCCATTGAAGTATTGTTCCATTTCCGGATTTTTCGATTTTTCGAATAATTTTTTCTGAACAAACTTTGCATAATGGATAAATAATCGACTGGAGGATAGTAAGTCAGGTGCTGATTGTGTTAAACAGTAGGAGGGGCGCTTCGGTAATTGTTAGCGCTATTTTGCTTATTGCTGTCGCAACTTCTGCGGCATTAGTCCTTTGGTCTGCATTCTCGTCCCCATCGCTTCCTCAATCCGATGCGGATCAGGTCTTGGAGAACATCAAGATTGTGAAGGTCACGCCGGGGGACGGGAACGTATTGGTATACGTGATGAACCGCGGTGCCACACAGGCCGTGATCGACTCTGTCTATCTGGAGTCTCCCTTCGGGGACTTGAACCAGAGTTATCCCATCAGCCCGAGGCAGCTGGACCCCGGAGAGATCTTGGTCATCCCGCTTGATGTCGATCTGAACTTAGATGAGCCCGTAGGGATAAAAGTGGTCACCGTCGAGGGCGCGCAGTCCGCAGTCCTCGTCATGAATGCCTCCGAGGCCTCCTACCCCGAGACTACCCCTGTGGTATCGGTCATGTACTTCGACAAACTGCCCGTTCAGCAGATATACAACAACACCGTCTACGATCTGAGTGATGACGACCGCCTACAGGAACTCGATATCGCATCGATATTGATGTCGACCAACGAGACAATAATCAATGCTACCTCGGGGACATCTCCAATAATAGGGGAATGCGAGAATGTTACCCGCATAAACGACTTCCTTTGGCACTCCGAGGACAAGCTTAAGAATCGGGATCTCTACCTGCGAGTGGTTTATGGCGGAAGCATAAATGCGAGCTACGCAGAGAGGATAATTGTTGAGATGGACCTAGCGATCCAGCCAAAGCCAAACTTCCTTGAGATAAAGTTCTTCAACTGGACAAGCGGAACCTATGTGACATCAGGGCCTGGCTACATGTACCTCGATGTAAACCGCCCAAACTGGAACCTAATTTCTATGATAGTGCCCACGCCGAGCCCTGACTTCATAAACAGCAATGGTAACTTCAAGTTTGCCATCGACACGATGCACTATGCAGGGCAGGACAACTCAATCGTCAACTTCAAGCTCCTTACGGTAGCTGTCGTAGCGAGCACTTCCTCTCAGCTCTTGGACTCTACCTTCGTGTTCGAACTCCCGCCGGGCATCAGCGAGGAGGAGCTTGTGTCCATGAGCTTCACAATGACCTACTGCTTCAATTACAGCCCGATCAGCTTCGACTTCCGCATATACGACTACAGCGCTTCATCATGGGTCAACATACAGAGGCTGAACTATGGATCACCCGCAGGTGAGTACACTACTGTGGATCTGAGTCCGAGTGGTGTCCTCACGCACTATGTCAACGACTCAAAAGTATCAGTCAAGCTCTACTCAGTCGTTTACGGGGCACCTCCCTTCCAGATATCGATTGATGTGTTGAGGTTGAGGATTGGCGCGATCACGATTGAGTGATCTGCCAGCAAACTCTTTTTTCCTTTCATAAAGTCTTATTTATTTTTGTCACCTGCGGCATATCCCTATGAAGTTCTTGAGTATGTCCTTCCCCTTCGGGGTCTCCGCGACTTCGACGTGGAACTGAACGCCGTATACCTGCCTGCCGCGGGCCCTGAGCGCCTCGACACCGCAGCAGTCGCTCTCCGCCAGCACTTCGAACCTCTCATTCCCGGTTCGCCTCACCTCGTCGTTGTGCGAGGCCCACGCCACGAACTCCTTGCCCAAGCCAGAGAGGATCTCGTCCTCGTCAAGCACCCTGATCACAGTCTTCCCGTACTCCGGCTTCGTCCCCTTCACGACCTCCCCGCCGAGCAGCTTCCCTATCAGCTGGTGGGACAGGCATATGCCGAGCACGGGAAACTCCGCCCTCTCGACTATCTCCGGGAGGCTCCCGAACCTCCCCATCCCGTCGTTGACGCTGAACGGCCCTCCGCCCATCACGAGCCCGTCAGCGCCCCTCAGGTCCTCCAGGGTGATCCTCGGCATGACCAGCCTGCTCGAGACCCCGAGCTCCCTCAGCGCCCTGACAATCAAGTGGTTGTACTGCCCTCCCAGGAATACGACCGGGATCTCCATCCGCCAATTACCTCCGCTTTGCGAACGCGGCTTCCTGCCTGCCTGGCTATCGTCGAGAGACTAGTGGAGAATAAGTTGTATATGAATTAGTCTCCCTTTTTCTTTCCCCTGCGATCACTCGAACTCAACCGTCGCGGGCGGCTTCGAAGTGAGGTCGTAGCAGACCAGCCCTACGCGTGGATCCTCCATCACCCTCGACGCGATCCTCCTCAGCGTCTCCCGCGGGACAGGCGTCGGCTTCACCGTCATGAAGTCCCTCGTCTCGACCGCCCTGACAATCACCGCATAGCCCCCTCCTGCTCCGTTCCTCCCGTCCACCTTCAGGAGCACCCTGACGACCCCCCAGTCCTCGTGGATCACCTTCTCCACTACGCCGAGGAGATCCGCGGGCTCCGACTGCTCCCCCGGCTCGACGACGACCATCCTCCCGTACGCCCTCTCGTCTCCCTTCACCCCGGTAGCGCGCGCCCCCAGGTACCACGCCCTCCCGTTTGGCCCTACCGCGGACCTTGCCATCCTCTCGTCCGCCATCCTCCGGTCGTCCTCCGCCACCGCGGCGAAGTACTGCTTCGGGGGCGGGTCCAGCGCCGAGAGCTCCCGCTCGACCGCCGCGGTCGCCCTCCTCAGCACCCCCATCTTCTCCTCCGTGACCTCGCCGATGCACCTCACCATGAGCCCGGGTCCCGGGAACGGCTGCCTCTGCGATGCGTCCAGCCTCACGCCCAAGTACACAGCAAGCCTCCTCACCTGGTCCTTGTACAGGTCCAGGAGCGGCTCGAGGAGCCTGAACCCGAACGCGGTTCTGGTGTCCACGCCGAGCTGCTCGAGGACGTTGTGCTGCGTCTTTATCCCGCCCGCGGTCTCGATCCAGTCGGGCGCTATCGTCCCCTGGATGAGCACGTCGCACCCCTCGGCCCTGGCGGCTTCCCCCAGCACCGTGTAGAAGGTCTCCCTGAATGCGATGCGCTTCGCCTCCGCGTCCGACTTGCCCTTCAACGCCCCCATGAACCTGTCGCTCACCGAGAGGACCCTGAGCGGGAGCCCCAGCGACGTGAGTATCCCCTTGACCTCCTCGACCTCCCCCTCCCTCATGAAGCCCGTGTCGAGGAAGAAGCAGACGAGCCTCTCCCCGAGCGCGCGGTGCGCCAGGGCTGCGCAGACCGTGCTGTCTACCCCGCCCGAGGTCGCGATCGCCGCCTTCCCGTCTCCGACGAACCTCCTAATCTCGGCGACCTTCTCCCCGGTGAACTCTACGGGGTCGAAAGCCTCAACCGCACCAGGATCCGAAATCTTGCAAACCCCCAACAGCGCTCTCTACGGCAAGGTTAATCTTAAAGTTAATGCAGACTCTCTGCAGGCAGGTGTCTCTCTTTGGTGCTGAACAGGCTGAGGAGCGCAGTCTCGAGGGTGACCCGTCCGTTCGCCTCCGCCATCGCGAGGTCTGGCGTCCCGCCGAACCTGATAACGTTCGCGGGGTTCCTCGTCTCGATCGTATCGGCGTACGCGTTCTACCTGTCGATGCCCGTCCTTGGGGCGATCGTCCTCCTCCTCTCGGGCATCTTCGACGTCATCGACGGGGCAGTAGCCCGCGCCTCGGGGAAGGTGACGAAGTGGGGCGGCGTCCTGGACTCGAGCCTCGACCGGTACTCCGACCTGGCAGTCCTCGGCGCGATCGCGATCTCCGGCCTCTGCAACCCAGTCGTCGGGGTGGCAGCCATGATCGGGTCGGTGATGGTCAGCTACGTAAGGGCGAGGGGCGAGGTCGAGCAGGTCAAGATGTCCGCAGTCGGCCTGATGGAAAGGGCGGAGAGGATGGTTCTCATAGCCGCGACCGCGATCCTCGGGATCCTCGACATCGGGATGCTACTCCTCGCGCTGCTCACGAACATAACCGTCCTGCAGCGGCTGTACCACATCTGGAGGTCACTCTCCTAGCATTTTCGATTAATTTTTCCGAAGAGGGTCACCCGTCCGCCCACTCGGGTATCCGCTCCGAAGCTTCCCTCCGCTGGCCGTCCGTGCAACCAACCGACCAACCAGTCAATAAGTCATCCGACAGGACAACCTTACAAATGAGTAACCAACAAACCGACCGATCAATGCCAAAACCTGTCGGTCGGGCACAGCCCCGCGCCCGTTCAGCTCGTCGGGGACAGGCGCCTCGCGGTCTCTCTCAGGAGCTCAAGCCCCCTCCGGAACGTCTCGATCCCCTTCTCGGTCGGGCGGTAGTACCTCCTGGCGACCTTCTTCCCCGCCGATGCCTCCTTCGAGCTGGAGAGGAGCCCCTCCCGCTCCATCCCGTACAGGACGACGTACACCGTGATCGTCGCCGGCTCGAACCCGAACTCCTCCGATATCCTCTCCCTTATCTCGTACGCGTACATCGGGCGGTCCATCAGCAGGCGCATCACGTAGAGCCAGAGGTTCTCCCTCGTGATCTTCTCCGCCAGCCTCTCGTACGCCATGCCTCAAACCGCCCCTCGGTGCCCCCAAGGCGCCGCTTGCGCGAGGTTCTGCCGCATACTCCTCAAGGGATCATCCCCCTTACGATCGATATGCAGTGGCTCGCGAGGTACGCATGCGGCCCGAGGCTGACCCTCTTTGCGCCCATCGAGTCCAGGTAGCGCTCCCCCTGCGGGTCTATCCCCTTCTGGTCGCCCAGCGCGAAAGCAGCCCTCTCGCCGTACTCCACCCTCGCAAAGTCCTCGCCGCCCTCGTGCAGGTAGTACAGGGAGAACCCTTCCCTGGAGTGCCTCCTGACGACATGCTCGAAGCTCTCTCTCGATGCGGAGACGCCGCGTGGCGCCTTCCCAGTCATCGCCGCCACCAGCATCTCTGCCGCCTCCACCTCGCCCTCGGGCGCCCGCTCCATCCTCGCCCCGTCGAACTCGACGCTCAGCGGCGGGTCCGGGGGCCCCTCGAGGACCACGGTGATCCTGCACCCCCTGTCGATCCCGTCCGGGTCCGGGGACAGCAGCGCGGCAATTATGCACCTGCATACCAGGTCCATCCTCCCCCCGCTCCCGGCGAGCGACTTTATCGAAAAGTCAGGGGCGGTGCGCCCCTCTGAAGCCTTCAGTATAAAAGACCTGAGCAAAATCAAGAAACGGCGCCCCTCAGCTAAGGGACTCCGCATGCCTCCTCTCGTCCTTCGCGCGGACCTTGACGACGCGCTTGCTGATCGCGCACTTGACGCAGTAGTTCTTCGTGACGACCCTCCTGTATATCTGCGCCCCCTGCTTCATCAGGTCCTTCGCGAGTTGCGGCTCCAGCAGCGACACCGGCTTCGTTACCTTGATGACCTTGTCCCTGGGTATCCACGCCCCGCAGAGGTCGCACTGGACCCTCGACGACTTGCCCTTGTCACCCTTACTACGCCCTCGGCTCTTCCGCTTCTTTGGCAATTCAAGTCCTCCATTATGGTTTGCTTGGTCAGTAATCGACGGTTCTGCTTATAAAAATGTCGCATACCTCTAACGGCTCAATGCGCTTCCCAGGCGCCCGGGGAAAGGTTATTTCTCACCGCAGACCAAATAACTCCTGAATCGCTGTTTCAGGTGGCTATGAAATGGGTTCCAGTCAAGGTCCAGGCGCGGGTGCGGGTCCAGGGGCGGGGCAGCCAACCCCCCCGGCTCCGCCTCCGCAGCCCCATAAGCCCGGCACGGGCTCAGATTCCGAGTCCGGGTACCGGGGTAGGGTGCTCGAGCTGATCAGATCGAAGGGGCTCAGGGTCGGCGACAGGGTCCTTGTGAGGGACGGGAGGATCGAGCTGATCGGGGTCCTCATGCCGAGGTCCGAGCTCGAGGACGACGCGCACATAGTCGTGAAGCTCCCGGACGGATACAATGTCGGGGTCTCGATAGGCTCGATCGAGCTCCAGCGCGCTCCCGATCAGGAGCCGACGCGCCCGCAGCCGGAGGCCCCCCTGCCGTCGCCGAACCCTGCGCTCCCCCAGGTCTCGATCATAAGCACGGGCGGGACGATAGCGAGCAGGGTCGACTACAGGACCGGCGCGGTCAGCCCTGCCCTCTCCGCAGCCGACCTCTACCAGGCGGTGCCCGAGCTGGGGGAGCTCGCGAACATACGGACCGAGATACTCTTCAGCATACTCAGCGAGAACATGTCCCCGAAGCACTGGAGCTCGATAGCGGAGGCCGTGTACAGGCAGATAAGGGCGGGCGCCCAGGGGGTCGTCGTGACGCACGGGACGGACACGATGGGGTACACCGCGGCAGCCCTCAGCTTCGCGCTGAGGAACCTCCCGGTGCCTGTGATCCTCGTCGGGTCCCAGCGATCGTCGGATCGACCCTCCTCAGACGCCGCGCTCAACCTCAAGGGCGCGGTCAGCGCGGCCGCGTACGCTCCTTTTGCTGAGGTCGGCGTGCTGATGCACGCGACCCCTTCGGACGACCTGCTCGTGATCCACAGGGGCACGAGGGCGAGGAAGATGCACACGAGCAGGCGCGACGCGTTCAGGTCGGTCAACTCGAGGCCCCTCGCATTCGTGAGGGACGGGAAGATCGATGTCGGCCCAGCCGCCGGCACCGGGGTCGATGGCGGCGTAGCGTACCGCCTGCGCGGGGCGCCCGGGGAGTTCGAGCTGAAGCCACACTTCGACGAGGATGTTGTTCTCATCAAGTCCTTCCCCGGCATGCCGCCGGACATCTTCGACCCGATAATCCACAGGGGGTTCAGGGGGATAGTCCTCGAGGGTACGGGGCTCGGGCACGTGCCGGACAAGGTCTTCCACCAGGTCAGGAGGGCGATCGACAGCGGGCTCACGGTCGTCATGGCCTCCCAGTGCATAAACGGTAGGGTCAACATGAACGTCTACAGCACCGGGAGGGAGCTCCTCGGCATGGGGGTGATCCCCGCCGGGGACATGCTCCCCGAGACCGCGCTGGTCAAGCTCATGTGGGTGCTCGGGCAGACCGAGGACCACGGGAAGATAAGGGAGCTCTTCACGGCGAACCTCGCTGGGGAGCTCTCCGAGAGGAGCGAGTACGACGGGGGTGCCTCGGGTGGCGAGTGACCGGGATCAGCCCACGGGCGGTTCGTTCAAACCAGAGGTTGCAGCGCCGCTGGTGTCCGTTGCCTTCGCCGAGCAGGCCGGCGCAGGGGGCGGGGTGAAGGTCGGGATCGAGATCCACCAGCAGCTCGACACCAAGCACAAGCTCTTCTGCGGCTGCCCGACCGCCCTCTCGGACAGGGATCCTGACTACTCGGTCGTCAGGAGGCTCCGCCCCACCCACAGCGAGATGGGGCAGGTCGACCGGGCGGCGCTCTTCGAGTCGACCAGGAGGAAGCGCTTCGTCTACCAGGGCCACTACGGATCCGCCTGCCTCGTCGAGCTCGACGAGGAGCCGCCGCACGGGCTGAACGGCGAGGCGGTCTCTGTCGCGCTCACGGTGGCTGCAATGATGAACATGAAGCCCGTCGACGAGATCCACGTGATGCGCAAGATAGTCATCGACGGGTCGAACACGACCGGGTTCCAGAGGACCGCCAAGGTCGCCCTGGACGGCTGGATCGAGGTCGGCGGGAAGAGGGTCACGGTGCAGTCCCTGTGCCTCGAGGAGGACGCGGCGAGGAAGGTCTCCGAGGAGTCCGATGGCACCGTGGTCTACCGGCTGGACAGGCTCGGGATACCGCTCGTCGAGGTGACCACGGGGCCGGACATGCGCAGCGGAGCCGAGGCTGAGGAAGCCGCGCTCGCGATCGGGAGGATCCTGAAGGCGACCGGGAAGGTGAAGCGCGGGCTCGGCGCGATCAGGCAGGACCTTAACGTCTCGGTCGAGGGCGGGACGAGGATCGAGATAAAGGGCGTGCAGGAGCTGGGGAAGATCTCCTCCGCCGTCGAGTACGAGGCGATGCGCCAGCGCCGCCTGCTCGAGATCAGGGCCGAGCTGCGGAGGCGGGGCGCTCCCGACCCGTCCGGATCCCAGTTCCAGGACCTCACCGAGTCCCTCAGGGAGACCGGCAGCAAGGTCCTGAGGAGGGCGATCGACT
>JARYLH010000039.1 GCA_029907755.1 Candidatus Methanosuratincola sp. | reverse complement strand
GCTTAGGATTCTGAGTAGTGCGCTCGTAACTAATGTTTTCCCTGAGTCGCTGCTTCCCGCTGAGATCAATACCCTAGGTATCTCCAACGAATATGTCCTCCAGTTCCTCTTCAGAGATCGATTTAGGAACGATACTGAAGCTGTTCATGTAGACTGAATGTGCCAGCGAGAACAGAGCGGCGGTAATCGGAGATGAGGGAGCCAGTTCAATCAGAGTCTTCCTTGCCCTATCAGCATCCCTTATGACGTCTGATGAAGGCACCTTTCCAAGAATAGGCAGGCCGACCTTCTCAGAGAAGCGCTTTACGCAGGCAACGCCACTTTCGGATGCTCTGTTGTAGAGTATGCCACCTACCTTGGCACCTATCGACAGGAATCCCCTGCATAGGTTGTTTGCAGCATATATCGACATGAACTCATCTGATGTGACAATTAGTGCGCTATCGGCATATCCCTCCTTAACCACTACAGCAAGACCTCCGCAAACTATGTCTGCCGGTACGTCGAATACGACCAAGTCGAACCCTTGGAGGTCCACAACTTCTGACAGGTACCTGATCCCGACTATAAGCCCCCTTCCAGCGCAACCAACTCCTGGCTCTGGACCTCCGATCTCGACACATGAGACGCCATTGAATCCGACTCTGCAGAACCTCTCCTTTGGGGGACGCCTCTCTTCCCTCATGACTTCAAGAAGAGGCTTTATCCTACCTCCGAGTATGTTGATTGTAGAGTCAGCCTTCGGATCACATCCTACAAGAAGTATCCTAACTCCCATGCCTCCCAATGCTGCGGCGATATTAGAGGACAATGTAGACTTCCCGATTCCGCCCTTTCCGTAAATTGCGATGGCCTTCATTACATTGCCCTCCTTATTGCCTGACCTAGCAGTGAACGGCGTATGTGCTTTTCTTTCCCGAGGGATACCTGATGCGCGTCTCTCTCCCCCACCACATAGTCATATCCTAGCGACTTCAAGTTGGAGACCGCCCTCGACCCGACACTGACCGCTACAGTTTTCAGCCTACCCTCAACAGCGACCGCGTGGGGGATTCCAGCTATTACTGCAAGGTCAGGATTGGAACGGAGCAGGATCTCTTTAGCCCGCTCCCCGGAGGCGGGGTACTCATCGATCCCACCAGTAATCGAATACACAGACACCCCTTCATTTCCGAACCTCTCCAGTATTATCCTAGAATACGATCTTACTCGCGGTAGCCCAACCTCAGGATCCAGATTTGCCAAAACTTGAACTTCGCCGCCCACTTTCCTTGACGCTTCTGAAATAGCCAGCACTACATCTGCATAGAGGAAGGCAGTCTCCTTCTTTGCATTCAGCACGCATGTGACTCGTTTTCCTGATCCCAACGCATTCAAGATGACCCCTGCGACATCCTTAGGGGCGTCCCCAGCGCGGTTCTGTATATACTCTCCCCTTGCAGTTCCCCTAGTCTGTTCCAAAAGGGTGGCCATCTCAAGCATCTTTTTTTGTCGCTGGAACTCTTGCGGTGAGATCAGTCCCATGGTTTCGGCCTCTTTTAATGCCACGATCGCGCCCACGGTATTGTCCCCTGAACCGCTGTGAACGTTGCAGCATATTGTCTTTTCAAGGACTCCTGCCTCCCTTGCGGCCTTCCTCAAGTCCTCCCCAATTATCATGCTTGCGCAGCTCCCCACCAATCCGATAAGGCGGGGTTTGAAGATCTCGTCCACCCGCTTCAGAACCTTAGAAAGCTTGCCCTCACTACCGAATACGAAGTCATCCTCCATTAGCGCGCTTGTAACCACCCTCATGCCTTCTCGCTCGAGCAGCCGCGCAGGCCTGAAGCAGCACCCCGAGGGACCGTGTATCACTATCACATCCACATCGAGGTCCCTGAGGGTGTACATGGCAGCTGCGATAGGGCTCGGTCTAGGATGAATCACTATCGACACGTCACCCACGCTCCAAGACGAGCTTTGGTCCATCTTCAAAGGGATCTCGGACTCTAGCTTTACCAGATAGCAATGGGGCTAGAGCCTCCCCAAATTCCCCGAATAAAGCTATCTCTTGGAAAGGACTTGATCTTATTATTTGAGCCGTAGCATTCAGGTCTGATGAGCCGCATGTTGTCTTTAGCTTCCCGCCCAACTCGAGCCTAGTAGGGGGGAATAGCTCCAAGTAGTCCCTTATGGACGCATCTATCGATTTTGCCCCAATCGAGGCGCTCCTGTTAATGACGACTGGCGGTTCAGCACTCTTGAGAACCATCTTGTCAAAAATTGCTCCATCAATCAGCAGTAGGTCATCAACCGGTCGGAAGAAGGAGACCATAGCTACCCCAACAAGAAGGTTCTCAACATGCTGCCGACCAATAGGTCCCGGACTTGTCTTTACTCTAATTTCACTATTAAAATTGCCTCTCCTGGCTTTGAATCCTTTGAAGACTGCATCAAACTCGATCCCGTTTTTTGAAATCTTTGCGCGCATAGCCTTTATTTCGCAGTCCATTCCTGAAGGTGAGAAGCGCTGTACGCCTGCCAAGTTTCCAAGCTTTGGATCGTCAGCATTGACCAACACGTTGGAACCGGGTCTGCTGTCTGATAACATCGAAAGTTTCGCCTTTGATGCAGACGAGGTGCCTTTTGCGATCGGGTAGTCATCATAAACATTCTTTATTATGCCCAAGTCAGCGAGTCCAGTTCCCCCTAGTGAGACTTCAAATATGGCAAGGTCAGGCTTAACTGGAGAAAGCCTAATTGCCCGGATTATGTTAGCTGGAGCCGCGCTTACGCCCTCCAGCAGGGTTTTGCTGCCTTCGTGGTCATCGAGGCAAATGCCCTTACTTGTAAGGCTCAGCACTGAGAACTGATCCCTCAAAAGGGAGATCGCGCACATGACTGCTGTAGTCTTCCCAAAACTACCCGTCACCTCTGCGATTGGGAAATTAGCCAAGTCGCGAGCGAGGATCCTAACTGCCTGATGGTGTGTAACGACCCTTCCCTCGTGCCCGCTGAAAGGTGCCATTGGGAAGTGCACCGGCCTCACAATCAGGTCATAATCTGAGGGGTCTGGCAAATCCCTCATGAGTTCGAATGAACTAGACAGCCTACTGAAGTCTTCTTTTTTGAGGGTCCTATGCACGTCCACGCAAGTTACATCATCGCCGCGTAGCCTGAACTCTTCTGATAGAGTAACTCCGCCGTGGGTAGCGTCCACGACAAGTACCTTCAACGACTTTCACCCGCGGCCTCTCTAATTCTATCAATCAGTATTTCGAGGATGCGGTCGTCTTTCCCAATTGGACCTCCATACTTGACGGAGAGCGCCTTTCCTGAAACAGTAACCATCCCGCTTCTGGAACCGCGCGGTATTCCTAACAGTTCAGGTATGTCGAAATCGATGTGGACCCCCCTTGTCAAGAAAACGGGTTGGATTATCACCTCGGTTAGGCCTGAAGCCGCGGCGGCTTGGAGGGCTTCTTGGATGGTGGGTTTGCTCATCTCCATAAAGGCATACCCAACGTATTCGTACATGCTCTTCAGTCGCTCTGCGAAATACTGGATTGCATCCTTGTTATACGGCTCTCTGCTGCCGTGTCCAACTAGTATCACGCCTGTCTTTTTGCTATTCATATCCAATCACCTTGAGATGTGAGATCAGACCGTCGAGCGAATGGACTGAAAGTATCTCCGGCTCGATCCCTGCCGAACGCAATCCCGCTGCAGCCTCTGGTCCAAAAGCGATTACGCGTGACTTCCTGAGGGCAGAGATAAGCAATGAATCCATTCCTTGCGATCTCAGATACTCAAGCATAAGGGAAGAAGAGGATCTGCTTGTGAAAACGGCTATATCTACGCCTCTTCCTAATGCAGCCATGAATGCAAGTATTCCTTCTTGATCCGCCACAGTACGATACACCCTGAACTCATCAACGGGCATATGCTTGGAGCGTAGCCAATCTGCTAATGAATCGTCCGCCAGTGAGCTCCTGATGAGGGCAAGCCTTTTGAACGGTGATTTGGAGTGGGCATTAGCAATCAACTCAGCAAGTGCTCTGCCAGTATACTCGTCAGGGGTGCCTGTTACGGGTATGCCCAGCATCTCCAAGGATCTCTTAGTGGAAGGACCTACAGCATATACCTTCATAGAAGAAAGAGAAGCGACTAACCTGTCATCTGGGGAGATGAGTCCCATTGACCTAGGGCTCATGAACGCAGCTGAATCGAATCTGCCCTCCAAGATGCTTCTCCTAAGCCCGTCTATCACTGCATTGTCTGGCTCTATGCGGATCGTGCTTGCCCTAATCGGATCGTAGCCGATTATTCTGAACGGCTCTGGATTTAGCTGAGATAAAGACGTTATCAGGATCCGCTTCAATTTCAATCCTTGAATCCCCCCACTACCTCCCCTATCACCACAACACCAGGGCCCTCACGACGGTATTCAGCCCCGACCAAATCCCACAACCTGAAGAATTCCTTTTTCAGCCTCTGCGATCTGGCGATGCTGGTGATTACCACAACTGGACGATTAGGGCTCATTCCGCCTTCAATGAGATACCTGGATATCGTCGATATGTTAGTCAGAGACATCAGTAGCACCACAGTACCTGGGAATTTGGCATGCTCTTTGAAGTAACTCCCGTCGCTAGCCTTTGCCAAATGCCCAGTTAGGATGAGTATGGAAGAAGAGAGATCCCGCATAGTGAGCGGGATGCCCGCAATAGTCGGTATCGCAACGGCAGAGGTGAGCCCCGGAACCACCTCCACATCTACTCCAGCCTCGCGAAGGGAAAGAAGCTCCTCGCCACCCCTCCCGAAGACGAATGGATCTCCGCTCTTTAATCGCACTACCACTTTACCAGATTTTGAATGTTTTATCATCAGCTCAGTCAATTCCATCTGCTTCTGGGGCCCTTCCCCAGGCTCCTTCCCAACGTAAGCAGTTTCAGCCCCAGGCTTTGCCAATCTTAGCACCGAAGGATCGACGAGACGGTCATAAAGTATGACATCTGCCTCTGAAATGAGCCGGTACGCCTTTACAGTCAGGTTTTCCACACCCAACACGCCAGCGCCTACCAGGTAGACCTTGCCTTTCATACGATTACCTCCAGAAATTGCACGCCTCGGCGTCCCCAAGAACCCTTCGCGCAGCCTCCTCGCCGCAATGAGAGGCAACCCCCCTTTCAAACTCGAAACTGAAAGTCTTTGAATGTTTGCCGTCAGGAGTGTAAAGACCGCAATGAATCAGCAATGATTGTCCTTGCACCGACGCCGTACATCCCACTGGTGAGGAGCACCCACAGCCTAGAGTGCTCAGGAAGGACCGTTCCGCGGTGATTTCCTCCAGTGCCTCAGCGCAGTTGATTTTACCAGCGAGCCCAAGCATCTCCCTATCGCCTTTCCTCACCATGATAGCCAAAGCTCCTTGCCCAGGGCTTGTTGGAAAATGCTCGATCGGTAAGATCTCCTCACTTCCGCTTAGCCCGCCAATCCTAACCAAGGCAGCCTGTGCAAGGATTATCCCGTCGAATTTGTCTTCCCCCAGGCGTCTTAGGCGCGTCTCTATGTTCCCTCTAAGAGACACCACTCTTAGATCCTGCCTGACAGACCTAAGCTGTGCAGCTCTCCGAGGGCTACTGGTCCCAATAACGCCGCCCTCTGGAAGTAGACTAAGCTTACCATATTTAGGCGATACGAACACATCATTTGCAGGCAGCCGCTCTGGAACCGCCGCCAAGACTATTTCACCAGGGATGTCTGTGGGCACATCCTTCATACTGTGCACGGCTAGGTCGATTTCACCCCTTATGAGGGCATCATCCACATCCTTCTCGAATATCCCTGAGCCGAGCATCTGGAGGCAGCGCGGAGAGTCGCCCAAAGTCTTTATCTTGACGACAGAGAATTCGGCGTCTACGAAGCGCCTTAGCCTGCGAATCACCGATTCTGCCTGCAGTACAGCCAGTCTGCTGCCACGGCTCCCGACTTTTATAAGCACTGCACGATTCCTCCCCGCTTGATCGCCTCTACAGCCAAGGAAAATTTTTCAAGTGTATTAGAGACGTCTTCATCAGTGTGCACAACAGACATGAAGCAACACTCGAACTGCGAAGGTGGGAAAAATACTCCCCTTGCCATCAGTTCTCTATGCAGTGCTGAAAAGACCTCAGAGCGCGAAGCCTTGGCGGTATTTTTGTCTCTTACTTGCCTTTCTGAAAAGAAAACTGTGAAGATTGACCCCAACCTATTGACTTGTGAAGGTATTCCCGCGTCTTCCAAGATCTCTTCAAAACCAGTGCAAAGCCTTCCCGTAGCACTATCCAAGGCAGAATATACGACATCATTCAGACGCCTGAGCACGCTCAGCCCAGCAACCATTGAGACTGGATTCCCATTAAATGTGCCAGCATTGAAGACATTCCCGCATGGGGCTATAAGTTCCATTATCTCTTTCTTGCCGCCTAATGCCCCTATAGGAAAGCCACCACCCAAAATCTTCCCCAAGATGGTTAGATCCGGACTGACGCCATAGAACTGCTGCGCGCCACCCTTCAAGACCCTGAATCCGGTGATCACTTCATCAAATACAAGTAATGCTCCAACGGATGTGCATACCTCCCTAAGCGCTCGGAGGAACTCTCGCTCCGGAAGGACTAGACCCGCATTCCCCATTACCGGCTCGACTATAACGGCAGCAACCTCCTCGTTTACGATGTTTAGCGAATCGATATTGTTGAAGGGCAGCACAATAGTATCCTTGAGGACATTAGGAGGGACTCCTCTAGACAAGGGGATAAGCCCGATGCCGTTAACATTGCCATCCGCATCCCCAGCCCTATCAACCAGTAGCGGGTCAACCGCGCCATGGTAGCAGCCATCAAACTTTACAATTTTTACCCTCCCAGTGAAAGCCCTTGCTAACCTAACGGCGTTCATCGCAGCCTCCCCGCCTGAGTTGACGAAACGAACCATTGAGACAGAAGGAATGGAACGAACCACTTCCTCTGCTAGTTCGACTTCAGACTTATGGGGGGTGCCGTAAACACTTCCTTCTTTTATCTGCTCGGAAACAGCTTCCACCAAAAACTCAGGGGCATGACCAAAGATAAGCGGACCGTAGGCGAGGCAGTAATCGATCAGCCAAGCCCCATCCTCGGTCAATATCTTCGAACCCTTCGCGAGAGAGGTGTAGAATGGCATAGGGCTGAAGCGCCTCACGGGGCTGTTAACTCCGCCAGGGAGTACTGAAGATGCCCTTGCAAAGAGTTCAGGCGATTTCATAAACACTCGCTCCTCAAAAAAGAGATTACCTGCGGGGCAAAATAGGTGATGATTATCCCAGCCCCAGCCCTACCAATGGAGCGGAGCGTTTCGATAGCCAATGCCGTTTCAGACACGCCTGTGGACTCGGCGTAAGCCCTTATCATGGCGCACTCCCCGCTGACTTGGTAAGCTGCAATCGGGGATAGCAGCCTCTCCCTCAGATCGCTTATGACATCAAGGTTAGTTAGCGCAGGCTTAACCATTACAATATCAGCACCTTCATGGACATCAATCAGAGCCTCAGCAATTGCCTCTCTCCGATTCCGCACATCCATCTGGTACGCCGCCCGATCCCCAAAAGACGGTGCGGACGAGGCAACATCCCTGAATGGGGCGTACAACAAGGAGGAATACTTAGCTGAATAGGACATTATCGCAACTTTATCAAATCCAGAATCGTCAAGCGCCTGCCTAATATATGAGACCTGACCGTCAGCCATAGCCGAAGGGGAGACCACATCGGCACCTGCTTGCGCATGGCTGACTGCTATCCTTGAGAGGCTTTCCAATGTCTTTTTCCTGCTGATTGAGCCTTGCTCGACAATCCCACAGTGCCCATGATCAGCATACTGGCAAAGGCATACATCGGTAAAGATTGCTATGGATTGGAAAGACCCCCTTATTTCCTTCACTGCACGCTGGACAACACCGTTTTGGTCGTATGCTGATGATCCTTCATGATCCTTGAAGCCAGGTATCCCGAAGACTAAGAAAGATCTTATCCCCAAATCAACCAATGGCGAAAGAAAAGACACCAGTTCGCCGACCGGGATCCAGTCCATGCCCGGCCATCGGGATTGCTCCCTTCTGCCACCCTCCTTGATGAAGATTGGCATTATGATCCTTTTTGGGTTCAATTCTGTTTCGCATGAGAGATCCCTAAGGATCCGGCTCTTCCTTAGCCTTGAAGTGATTTTAGCTGCCGTTTCAAATACCTCCCTCAGAATTTTCAGTGTTAAAGAAGGGCGCAATAAGGTCGCGCATCAAGGCATAAGAAAAATCATCGATCACCTTAACCTGCTCTTCCGAGAAGGCACCCCGCTTAATCGCGACCTCTAATGCCGCTTGGCGCCTTCCCTCTGCCCAACGCATAATCTCCTCGAATCTCTGCTTTCGGTCTCCGATCATCAACCTTTCCATGACTATTGCCAGAGAGGGTGCAATTATCTCTCTGGCAGTCATCACCGCCGCTTCTCTGAATCGCATATTCTCTCTTGCTATCCGCATTATCTGATCAAGATCGATTAGCTTGACTCCTGAAAGCTCGCCTATTCGTTCATCAACGCCACGTGGGTTTGACACGTCGACCACGAGCAGACTCTTGTCAGTCACAATAGGCTGGATGTCCTCAAGTCTAAGGACGAGGTGAGGGGACGAGGTTGCGCAGATTACTGCGTCCGCGCAGCTCAATGTCTCTCTTATGTTTTCGAACCGAACTGCGCTCCCCCCAACTGCCTCCGCCAGCTTTTCGGCCCGGGCATACGTGCGGTTAGCTATGAAAATAGTGATTGGGCCCTTGCGCGGGAGTGCTTTAGCGATCAAACATCCTATCTTTCCAGCCCCTATGATCACTAGTTTTTTGCCATCAAGACTTCCGAGTTCTAAAGATATTGCTTTCATCACAATGTTTCCTAATGAAACGGATCCGCGTGCTATAGCGGTCCTACGCCTCACCACCCGCCCTGCATTTATTGCACCCCTGAAGGCAGTTTCTAGTGCTCTTCCCAAAGTCCCTGCCTCTCTCGCGATCCTCATCGAATCTTCAACTTGGTGGAGGACTTCGTTTTCCCCGAGTATCACGGACTCGAGTCCTGATGCCAAATAGAAGAGGTGCCGCACCGCCTCCTCGCCATCATAAAATTCCCCGTATAGCTCAATCGGCAAATTGCTACCTGACTCTGAAGCCAGGAAGGATTCCAGTTCTTTTCGGCCTAGGCGAGTGCCTACCGAATAGATCTCAACCCTGTGGCACGTCTGTATCAGAACCGACTCCTCAGCGCCAATATCCCTCAACTTTAATAGCGATGATTTGATGTCGTCCAATGCGAAGCTCTCGAGGACCCTTACTGGGGCCTTCTTATGGCTTATAGACAGGCACATTATACGCGGCATCGGTTTTCATTGGAAGTAAAATTTTTATTTATCTATTTTGTTTCATATGAAACAAAATGGTAAGACGATGTGAAGCTGGGAGCAAGTCACCACATTCGGTCTCGAGCAAGCAACAAAAGCACGGCTATTTTATTTAAATAATCGTGTAAAAAAACCTTAAAAAGACCAAATCAAATACACCTATATATTGATAAGGGGTATCCATGCTCAGGGAAAAGTGCGGAGTCTTCAGCGTCGTCAGCACAGGTAGTAGCGACGCGTTTGTACCACTCTACTGGGGGCTCGTCGCCCAGAACCACAGGGGGCACGAGTCCTACGGCTTCCTCACCTACTCGGACGGGCTCAAGAGGTACGTGGACCTCGGACTGGTCCCAAGGATCGAGAGGGAGGAGATCCTCAGGTGGCAGATGCTGCTCCCAGGGAAGCGGGGCATTGCGCACGTCAGGTATGGGACCTCTGGCAAGAGGGATGTCTACTCCCACCTCAGGGACGCTCAGCCCATGGTTGTGTCGCATGGGAGGTCGAAGATGGGCATCGCTTTCAATGGCAACCTGGTCAACATTGGCTGGCTGAGGGGCTCGCTAGCCGGCAAGATGCCGAGGATGAAGGCTACCTCCGACACGGAGCTGCTCTGCCGATACCTAGCATCCAAAGCTAACGGGGGGATGATGGAAGCGATAGGGGCGTGCATGGAAGAGGTCGAAGGGGCATATTCGGTAGTCGGCCTCAGGTCCAACGGGGAGCTTTTTGCGTTCAGGGACCCGCTCGGGATCAGGCCCCTGTGCTTAGGCAGGAGCAGGGACGAAAGTATCACCGCAGTCTCCTCGGAGACGGTCGGTCTGGACATCAACTCGTTCAGCTTGGTAGGCGAAGTCGAGCCAGGCGAGGCGCTCGTGTTCACAGGCGAAAGCATGGAGAAGAGCAGAATAGCAAAGTGCCCGAGGCGCGCGCTCTGCGGCTTCGAGCTTTCCTACTTCAGCAGGCCCGACTCGATAATCAACGGCAGGCCCGTTTACAAGACGAGGGAGGAGTTCGGCAGGAACCTCGGCAGGAGGTACCAGGATTACGTGAGGAAGGCAGACGTGATAGTGAGCATCCCGGAGACAGCGGAGGACGCTGCCTACGGGCTCCACGAGGAGACTGGGCTCAGGTGGGAGAGGACGCTGAGGAGGCACAGGTTCGTCACGCACAGGGTGTTCATACTCGAGTCGGAGGATCGGAGGGTCACGATAGACAGGAAGATAAACATCGCCGACGGCGGTTTCAGGGGCAAGAAGGTGATCGTCGTGGAGGACAGCATCGTCAGGGGCGACACGACCAAGACCATCATCAGCAAGCTCAGGGAGAGGGGCGCGGAGGAGGTCTACATGTTCGTTACCTTCCCGAGGATCACTCACCCCTGCTTCTACGGGATCGACATGGCAACTTTCACCGAGCTGATAGGGTTCAGGAACGACGAGGCGGCGATAGCCAAGCAGATAGGCGCAGACGCGGTCTGCTACCAGCCGATTGAGGACTTTGTGAAGGCGACCGGAATGAGGGGCGACGACCTCTGCATGGCGTGCGTGACAGGGAAGTACCCGACAGAGCTTGCCCAAAAGATAGCCGACGGCGTGAAGTTTAGGGTGAATCAGGATGGCAGAAGGGTTTACGAGCTTGAGGCATGATGGGTGAATGTGTATGGCAGGAATAATAGGCATATACCTGTTCGACAGGAGATGGAACGCATACAATTTCGGGATCTTCGGGCTCATGGCACTGCAGCACAAGGGCCAAGAGACTGCTGGGATGGAGATCTTCAACGAGAGGCGGCAGAAGATCACAGGGAAGGGCTTGGTGGAGCAGGCATTCGCGTCCGTGAGCGGGAAGGGGAACATCATCAT
>JARYLH010000038.1 GCA_029907755.1 Candidatus Methanosuratincola sp. | reverse complement strand
GGGAAGGTGAGGGTGGCTGGCTGCCCGATAAAGTTCTCCGAGTCCCCGATAAAGAGGTTCGACCCTGCGCCGCTGCTTGGACAGCACAACAAGGAGATACTCGCCTCGCTCGGCTACTCAGAGGCTGAAATAGAGGAGTTCAGGAAGAAAGGAATTATCTAACTTCCTCCCCTATTTTTTCTTGGCGAATACCCTTGCGCCCCTTGGATCGACTTTTGGCGGAGGGCAAGTTCTTCTCAGGATCAGAGGTCGCCTCCCAGATGGGGGTGTCTAGGGCGGCGGTGTCGAAGCAGATCGCGCGCCTAAGGGGCAAGGGCTACCTCATAGAATCCGTGAGGGGGAAGGGTTACCTGCTCGTGCCCAGGTTCGACGGGCTGCTACCCCTGGAGGTTCTGGCGAAGCTTAGGACCCGTGTACTCGGCAGGAACCCAATACTGCTGGATGCCGTCGACTCGACGCAGAACTTCCTGAGGGGGCTGGCGGAGCAGGGAGCTGCGGAGGGGACTGTCGTGGTTGCCCTCGAGCAGCGATCCGGGAAGGGCAGGGCGTCCAGGCGATGGTCATCGCCGCCAGGCGGTCTCTGGTTCAGTCTGCTGCTGCGCCCCTCCCTGCCGATGCACCAGGTTTCACTTCTCACGCTGATGTTCGGCGTCGCGGTGGCAAGAACCCTGATGCTGCATGGCATACCTGCGTCCCTGAAGTGGCCGAATGATGTGCTGGTGAGGGGAAAGAAGATATGCGGGATACTCCTCGAGGCATCCTCTGATCCTGAGAATGTGGAGTACGTCATCGCGGGCATCGGACTCAATGTTAACTTCTCAACCGCGGATCTCCCGGATGGAGTCAGGGAGAGCGCCGTCTCCACGCTGGACGTACTGGGGAGGCGGCTTGACCGGGCAGAGCTCCTCTCCACAATCCTGATGCATGCCGAGGCGATGTACGAGGGGCTGCCCTCGTCCATAGGCAGGATACTGGAGGATTGGCGCATCTTCTCCTGCACTCTTGGGATGCCTGTAACGATAAGCTCCTACGGCAGGACAATCGAAGGGAGGGCTTTTGACATAGCCCAGGATGGGGCGCTCCTGGTCGAGACGGAAGGCGGTATTGAGAAGGTTTATTCTGGCGATGTGAACATAAAAAATGTCCATTGATTTCCCGCGTCCGATTGTTGCTGCAGATAGATCGGGTAAAAGTGGAAACAAAACAAAAGATGGAAAAATTTGGGGAACTGCTCAGCAAGGCTCCTGGGGGCTGCTCTTCCTCTCCAGCAGCGCCAGCTTCGACCTTATCTCCTCCTGTAGCCGCTCCGGGAGACCTGGGAGTCCCGGGTCGAGGAAGCCCTTGACGAGCACGCCGATCGCCTGCTCCGGCTGGATGCCCCTAGCCATGAGGTAGTGGAGCTGTTCCTCCTGCAGCCTCCCGATCGCGGCCTCGTGCGAGAGCTCCGTGTCCGAGTGCTCGGCGACGAGCTCGGGTATCGCGGTTATCGAGGAAGTCGGGCATAGTATCATCCCCCTGCACTCCAGGTGCCCCTTTGTGTTCCTGTTCTGACCGATTATCTGCCCCCTGTTGTAGACCTTCGATGTGCCCGTCGAGACCACCTTGAATATGGACTCCCCCGATGTCCCCTCCGCCATGAGGTAAATCCTGTTCCCGAGGTCGATGATCGAGTCCTTGCTGGCGTAGATTATCGAGTTGAACTTTGCCTTAGCGCCATTGCCCACCAGGTGTGCTGTCGGGTAGCTCTGGATGTCCCTCACCGGCTTTATCATCACGTAATTGGAAATGAAGGTGCCTCCCTCCTCGACTATCACGCCCGTCCTGGGCCTCACGTACGCCTCGTCTGACCAGCTGTGTATCATCGTGAAGACGAGCGTGGCGTTCTTCTTCACGTAGAACTCGCTCACGCCGACGTGGGCGACGGTCTTCGCCCTGCTGTCCGCGGTGCACCCTGTGATCACGTTCAGCTCGGATCCCTCCTCGGCGATTATTATGTTGTGGGGCGCCTGCAGGACCCCCCCAGTTCCTATGTACAGGCAGGCCTGGATCGGCTGATCGACCTTCTCGTTCGGGGCAGACCTGATGAAGTACCCCTTCGTCTGCCTAAGCTCGGCGATCGCCGTGTACTTGTCCTGCGAAACCGAGAGCGCCTTCCAGTAATAGCCCCTCAGCCATTCGTACTTGTTGAGGGCTTCGTCAGTGGGCAACATCTCCACGCCCTTGATCCTCGAGGCAAGCTGGCTGAGCAGCACGGAATGGTCGACCTGGAAGTAGGTTCCGCCCTTCTTCCCCTCCAAGTCGACTCCGACCTCAAGGCTCCTCCTCTTGACGTCCTCGTCCAGATCGGCCCCGCCCTTGGGGAACGTGACGAAGTCGCTGAGGTCTATGTCGTTCCCATAAGCAGATCGCTTGGTCACCGCCTGGAGCGCTTCCAGCCTGTACTTCTTCCTCCATTCATCGCTCATTCATTTGCAGCCTCCTTTATCAGCCTCTCGTACCCCAGCTCCTCTATCTTTGGCATCAGCTCCTCGTAGCTCCCTGTAAGCGCGATCTTCCCCCCTGAGAGTATGTGCATCCTGCTCGGCTTCAGGTACTGGAGGATGTGGCGGTGGTGCGTGATTATCATCATGCTGCACTTTTCCGTCCTGAAGTACTCCTGCAGGCTGTTCCCGAGCACCTTCAGCGAGTCGATGTCCACGCCGCTGTCGGGCTCGTCCAGTATCATCAGCTTCGGCCTCATTGCGAATATCTGCGCGAGCTCTGACCTCTTCCTCTCCCCTCCGGAGAAGCCGACGTTGACCTCCCTGTCGAGGTACTTCTCCGGCTCCAGGTTCACCTTGCTCAGGATCTTCTTCGGCAGTTCGGGATCGTCCCCGGGCTTTGGCTGCCAGGGGTTCATCCCTGCGGAGAGCGAGATCATGTGCCCAAGCTTTATGCCCCTGATTGCCGGCGGGGACTGGAACGCTAGGGCCATGCCCATCCTTGCCCGCTCGTCGATGCTCTTTGAGGTGACGTCCTCGCCCTCAAATAGTATCTTGCCCTCGCTCACCTGGTACTGCGGGAAACCCGCCAGAGTCAGGGCGAGGGTGGTCTTGCCCGAGGCGTTGTGCCCCATTATCGCCACTATCTCGCCGTACTCCATGCTCAGGTTTATCCCTTTCAGCAGCTCTTTCCCCTCCACTCTCACGTGGAGATCTTGGACGCTGAGTAGCACTTTTTCATGCCTCCAAAACAATCGGACTTGCACTCATAGCAGCTCTCCTCAAACACTTAATAACTTAACGGCGTTATGTTATGGGAACAATTCATCTTGCACTCATAGCAGCTCTCTTCCTCCACAGTGATGGCGGGTTCGCCCTTTATCGAGTGGAGGAATGACCACGCCTCGCCGAGAGTTTCTGCATCGCCCTCGAGCACGTAGCACCTGCCCCCCTCGGCCCCGTTGACGCCGCCTCCGCCGACCGGTATGCACCTGCACCCGAAGAGGATCCTTGTTGCCTCCATCTCCGTCACCACCTTGCCTGGGATCTGCATCATGCCCACGGGCATCTGCATTGCGGCGGAGAACCTCCTGTTACCCATCTCCGGGATGATCTCGGATATCGGGAACGGGACAAGCTTCTCGAGGCTGACCGGCACAACGACCTGGACGCCCCTGGCGAGCAGCGTCCCTATGCTCATGCCTATGGTGCCGCCGGTCGGGGATCCGAGGTAGACCCCTGCATTTCCCCACGGGTCCACCGCGTTAGCCCCCTTGATGAAGACATCGCCAGGGCCCAGCGCGTCGAGCACATCCTTGATCCTCAGCCCCGTCTTATCTCCGCGGGAGAGGACAATCTCGGGCATCCGCGCGGACGCCTTCGAGACGCAGGTCCCCCGGCGCGTCACGATCCCGATCGCGAAGCGCCCCCTGTCCATTCTCTCGCCGGTGATCTCTTCATACACATACGCGTTGGTCGTACCGGGGGCGATCACGACAGTCCCCCCTGTCAGTGCGCGTTTAACCTGCGGCAGCGAGGAGACTCCCCTGCCTATGAGCCTCTTCGCCTCGGGAGGGGTGAGCGTGACCAGAAGCCTTTGGCTTTTCATGATCAAGATTAGACCATCCAAAAAGTTATATCTTTTTGCCTGGTGTTTCTACAAGGTAGTGTTGATGAGCAGGGAGGCATTCGTTCTACCCACCATCGGGGCTGTGCTCGTAGCGTTCTTCTTCCTGATAATCATCCTTGCCCCCCTGATGATCTTGGGTCTGGTGGGGCAGGCCCTGAAGAACTACGGCCTGGGCTGGGGATCCTTCCTGATCTTCCTGCTCCTCAGCCTCGCGGGCAGCTCGATAAACATCCCCGTCTGGCGCAGCAGGGTCGCATCCGCCGCTCCGACAGTGAGGTATGTCTACTTCTTCGGGATACCATACCCTGTCCCCTCAGTCGAGAGGAGGGTCCTCGAGAGTGTCCTCTCGGTAAACCTTGGTGGGGCTATAATGCCGATCCTCCTCTCGGCTTATCTCCTATTGGCCAACCCCGGGGCCGCCGTCCCCGCCTTCGTCTCCACCGCCATCGTCTCCTTGGTGGTCTATTTCATAGCAAAGCCTGTCAGCGGCGTCGGGATAGTCACGCCGATGTTCATACCTCCTCTGGTCGCCGCGGTCTCCGCCTTGGCATTCGGGGGGCAGTACTCCGT
This sequence comes from Candidatus Methanosuratincola sp., assembly GCA_029907755.1. GTDB lineage: Archaea > Thermoproteota > Methanomethylicia > Methanomethylicales > Methanomethylicaceae > Methanosuratincola. The sequence goes on along the minus strand of JARYLH010000038.1, from coordinate 6,663 downwards.
GGTGGTGGCATACGCCGGGGGAACGATAGGGACCCTGATAGGGGCGGACCTGCTGCACCTGAAGGACATAAGATCCATGGGTGCAGGGAACATGAGCATCGGCGGCGCAGGCACCTTCGACGGGATCTTCCTCACCGGGCTCCTGGCGGTGATCCTGGCATTCTGAGGTCTTGGGCATGAGGGTTGCCGTACTCTACTCGGGGGGCAAGGACAGCAACCTTGCAGCCTGGAGGGTGAAGTCGGAGGGGCATGAATTGGCGTGCCTCATCTCCGCATCCCCGCTCCGGTCGGACTCTTACATGTTCCACGTCCCGAACGTCGCGCTGGCGCGCCACCAGGCGGAGTGCATCGGTGTGCCGTGGGTCGAAGTCAAGGTCTCAGGGATTAAGGAACTGGAGGTCTCTGAGCTGGCAGAGGCGCTGCCTGGGATAGCCGAGTCCCTCCGGATCGACGCGATCGTGACAGGCGCTATAGCCAGCAGGTACCAGAAGGAGAGGGTCGATCAGGCATGCAAGAAGGCGGGGCTGCTGCACCTCCATCCCCTTTGGCAGCAGGACGGGGAAGCCCTGATCAGGGAGATGATCGGGCTCGGCTTCGAGACTTACTTCACCTCGGTCTCGGCAGAGGGCCTCGGTCCCGAGTGGCTAGGGAGGCGTTTGGACCTCGATGCGCTCGGGGACCTCCTCCGGCTGAATTCAAAGCACGGGATAAACGTATCGGGGGAGGGAGGGGAGTACGAGACATTCGTCTGCGACATGCCCCTATTCAGGAACAGGATAAAGATCACCTCTGCCGACAAGTCGTGGGAAAGGACCTCTGGGCATTTGGAGATAACGGGCATCAAGCTGGTCAAAAAGCGGTAGCCTCGGTCAAAGAAATACCTTTTTAAACCGACTGGGCGGAGATAGTTGGTGTTTGTTGAGGCGCGCGAAATGGTCAAGTTCATTTTCATCACCGGCGGCGTCCTGAGCAGCGTCGGAAAGGGCATAACGACCTCGTCAATAGGCAAGATGCTGCAGGCGAGGGGCTATTCGGTCTCGGCAATGAAGATAGACCCGTACGTCAACGTCGACGCCGGGACCATGAACCCATTCATGCACGGGGAGGTGTTTGTGACCGAGGACGGCGGGGAGACCGACCTTGACCTCGGGCACTACGAGAGGTTCCTCGACATAAACCTCTCGAAGCTGAGCAACATCACCACAGGCAAGGTCTACGCTTCAGTGATAGAGAAGGAGCGGAAGGGCGAGTACCTCGGGCAGTGCGTCCAGATAATACCCCACGTGACCGACGAGATCAAGAGCGCCATCCGGTCCGCCGCCAAATCCTCCGGGGCAGACGTCTTCCTGGTCGAGATAGGCGGGACGATAGGGGACATCGAGGGGCTTCCGTTCTTGGAGGCTGTCAGGCAGATGCGGCTCGAGGAGGACGCTCGCGACACACTCTTCGTCCACGTGGCGCTCGTGCCGATCCTCAACTCCACGAACGAGCAGAAGAGCAAGCCTTGCCAGCACAGCGTCCAAGAGATGAGAAGGATAGGCATCCAGCCGGACCTCATCGTGGCGAGGTGCAGGGTCCCCCTAGACAGGGATGTCAGGCGCAAGATAGCGCTCTTCGGCAGCGTGCCCGTGGAGGCGGTATTCACGTCATACGACGCTGAATGTCTCTACCAGATCCCGATGAACCTCGACGAGCAGGGCATGGGCGAGTACATCGCAAAGAAGCTGGCGCTCAACGGCAGGGCCCCTGACTGGGCGCCATGGATCTCCGTGGTGGAAGAGTTCATGAATGCCTCGACCCCTCTGAGGATTGCCATGTGCGGGAAGTACACGAAGCTTTCCGACTCCTACGTGAGCATAACCGAGGCGCTGAAGCACGCCGGAGCCAAAGTCGGCTGCTGCGTGTCCACAGATTGGATCGAGACGACCCAGTTCGAGAAGGATCCTTCGAAGGTTGAGCAGCTCGGCGGATACGACGGCATCATGATACTCCCTGGCTTCGGATCGAGGGGGACTGAGGGGAAGATAAGCGCCGTGCACTACGCCCGTGTCAACAAGAAGCCGCTCCTCGGGATCTGCTACGGCTTCCAGCTCGCAGTAGTCGAGTATGCCAGGAATGTGATCGGGCTTGAGGGCGCGAACACGACCGAGGTAGACCCTAAGACGCCACACCCCGTGATCGACCTCCTCCCAGAGCAGAAGCAGCTCGAGTCGCTGGGTGGGACCATGCGGCTTGGGTCCTACAGGATAATCGTGGAGCCAGGTACTATGATTCACCGCCTCTACAACTCGGACGTGGTTGTTGAGAGGCACCGCCACAGATACGAGGTCAACCCGAAGTATTGGGATCTCCTCAGAGAGAGTGGCATGGTCTTTAGCGGCTGGTCCGAGGACAGGAAACGGGTAGAGTTCCTCGAGCTGCCCGGTCACCCGTTCTTCTTGGGCACGCAATCGCACCCAGAGTTCAGGTCCCGGCCTGGGCGGCCGTCCATGCCATATCTTGGGTTCGTTAGTGCTGCCGCTGGAAAACCTGTCGCCAGACCAGCGTGACCCTCAAGAGCAGGTACCCATCGATTCGCGAACAAAAACAAGCGGTGAAATTGCCCTGCTTACTTGGATAAGCAGGTAAAAGAACCGATGTAAGGAAATCAGATCCAAGTTTAGAACTTAAACCTAATCTCCTTGACGTCAGTGCTGCAGACCTTCTTGACCCCTCTTATCCCAGGCTTGTAGGAGGTCTTCACAATGCCGACTTCCTCGAGTATCCTCATCTGTGCACTGGCATTAGCCTTGCTCTGCTTTATCAGCTCTGCGATCTCCTGCATGTCTACCTCCTTGTACTTTATGAAGTTGAGTATCTGTATCCTTGTGGGCGATGAGAGGGCCATTGCAACCTTGGCGATGTTTTCCCCTTCTACTGTCAGTATGTTACCTTCATTTTCTGTTTTTTCAATTACTCCGCTCATACTTAACACCTTTTTTATTCTCAAAAAATATGCGAAAGAGTCTATCTTTTAAATGTTTCGTCACAGTGATTGCGCACAATTAGAAAATATGAAAAACTACAACGACAATTTTTAATAAGCGTCGGTTTCTCGTATACACTCGGTTAGATTGTAATATATATCCTTTTAGTTGATCCATTATGATCAAATGCTCAAAAGTTATGGGCATAGACCGCCATCCTTCCGGAAAGGGCTTCTCCGCGGCGGTCATCCGCGGCGGCGAGGTCTTGTTCAGGCGCGAGCTTATGAGCGTGGATGAGGTGGCGAAGGCGGCCCTCGATTTTGAGGTCGATGCTGTGGCGGTTGACAACATCTACGAGCTCGGCGACGAGGGCGAGATCAGGCGCTTTGCCGGGCGGCTGCTGAGGGCCGAGCTCATCCAGGTGACTGGGTTCCCGAAGGACGGGTTCCTGCCGCTCTCGGCCATAGGCAAGCGGATAGGCTTCTCGGAGGGGGAGAAGCTGAACCCCCTCAGGTCTGCGGAGGTGTGTGCCCGCGCAGCCGCCGAAGGGATAGGGTATGCCGTTAAGGTATACGGTCCCGAGACCAGGATAACCATATCGAGGAAGCGGAGGTACGGGCCAGGCGGGATGAGCTCTGAGCGATACAGGCGGAGCGTCGAGGGGGCAGTACAGAGCCTTGTGGAGGGGGTCAGGTCTGCCCTCGAGTCGAAGGGGATGGAGTTCGACCTAGCCGTTAAAAAGGGTGCCCACGGGATCGTCGGCGCCTCCTTCACGGTCTATTCGCCGAGGAACCAGCTGTTCGGGATGGTCCGCCAGATCAGGACTTCGAGTGTGAACGTTAAAATAACCCCGCTTTACACAAAGTCATTTGAGTATATGCCCTTGCTTCAGGAGAGCAGGAAAGAGGCGGTAAAAAGATACCTGATCGTGGGCGTTGACCCTGGCATGGTCACGGGGGTAGCCGTGATGGACCTGGACGGTCGGGTGCTCCGCCTCATGAGCGGGAGGGGTATGACGAGGGGGCAGATAGCAAGGAGCCTTGCCTCGCTAGGGAGGGCTCTCGTCTTTGCGAGCGATGTCTCCCCCCCGCCTGACATGGTCACTAAGCTCGCCGCAATGCACAGCGCGACGGTCTTCTCCCCAGATCGCCCGATGCGGACTTGTGAGAAGTCCGAGATTGCAGGGATGATCTCCGACGAGCAGGGGATAGTCGTGGAGGACTCCCACCAGAGGGACTCCCTCGCTGCGGCATTCAAGGCATACTCTTCCTTCAGGAACAAGCTTGAGCAGTGCGCCTCGCATGTCCGCCTCAGCAGCGATCAGGTGGACCTTGAGGAGGTAAAGGCACTTGTGGTCAGGGGGTTCAGCATAAGCGACGCAATTTCCAGGAGCCGGTCCCCCGCCCCTGTGCAGCCGGTCGCCAAGAAGGCGAGGGCGAGCGGCGAGCGCGAGAGGATCAGGGTGCTCGAGTCGAAGTTCGAGGACCTCCGCACCGAGAGGGATGCGCTGATCGAAAAGATCAGGAAGCTTTCGTCTAGGATAGAAGACCTCGAGGAGGAAGTGAGGCTCACTCGCCTCGAGTACAGGCAGCCCCGGACCTTGGATAGCTATGAGCTCGAGCGGAGGATAAGGTCGCTGCTCGACGAGACGACCCGGCTCAGGGCAGAAGTGGACTCCCTCAAGTCCGAGCGCCAGAGGCTGAGCTCTGCCATCCGCACGATAGCAGAGGGGCGCTCGATCCCGATAAGGAGGGCGAGGAAGATCGCCGAGGCGGTGCCGCCGCCTGAGAAGGTCGCTGGGAGGGTCTTAATCTACTTGGAATCCGTATCTGCGGCTGAGGGCGGGTTCGAACCCGCCCTCGGGGCCTTCGGCAACTTGATCCTGATACTCGATGAGCCACCGGGCGCAGAGGTGCAGTCCAGGCTCTGGGAGATCGGGGTGCCCTTCGCGGTGAGGGGTAGAGGAGACGGCTTCGTTGTGGACGACACGCTGGTGATAGGAAGGGATTCGCTCGAAAACATGATCCGCGCGGCATGCTCCGCGATGGAAGAGGGGATGAAGGCTCGCCCGGACAGGATCAGGGCCCTCTTCGAGGAGTACAAGAAAGAAAGAATGAAGGAAACACTCAGAAGAGGGTCGCTCTCTTCTCAAGAATTGCCTCTGTGATCTCGCCTATCGAGTCAAGGGAGCTCTCCACGATCCCCCTTATCTCTCCCTGAATGTTGCTCGTCACCGGGGATCCCTTCTCCATCACGAGCTGCACATTTGCCATGTGGGGGTCGTCTATCGCCCTGCCGATCTGGCTGACTATCTTTACGTACGCCTCGTCCACCCCCTTTATCTCGGCTATCTTCTCGGCTATCCTTCCCGCCAGCACATTGTATATCTTCCCCACGTGGCTGACCGGGTTCTTCCCGGCCGCAGCCTCGAGGGACATCGGCCTCTGGGGCGTGATCAGCCCGTTTGCCCTGTTCCCCCTCCCCGTCTCGCCGTCGTCCCCCATCTCTGCACTGGTCCCGGTCACCGTCAGGTAGACTATCCCCCTCTCAGGCATGTCCGCGTTGTTGAGGAATACCTCGACAGGTTTGTCGCATTTCTTGGCGATGAAATCCTCTATCGCTGACTTGAGCTCCTCCTTGACCGAGATATAGTGGGAGAGATCAGGCACATTCTTGGAGATCGTTGCCGCTGCTATTGTAATCTTGATCTCGCTCCCAGTCCTTAGGCCCATTACCTTGACGTCCTCCCCGACCTCGGGGAATCTCCTCTTCGTAGCCGGGCTGTTGATGAACCTCTCAGTTTCGAATACAAGCCTCTCGAGCGTGTCGAAAGGCGCGTACCCGACACCGAAGGAAGTGTCATTCGAGCATATCTTGCCGTACCTCGTGTTGAAGGTGCAGACAAGGTCGGCCGATCCTTTCCCTATCTTGTGGTCGACTATCACGTGGTGGTCCACGTCAAGGTGAGGGAGATTGTTCCTGATCCAGTTCTTTGCTGCCTGGAGGGCTATCCTCCCCACCGGGATATACTCCACCCCGCCATTGGTGTTGACCTCGCTAGTCGCCCTTCCTGACATTATTATGAAAATCGGCGTGATCACCTCGCCCCCTCCGAACTTGGGGTTCGACTGCCCCCCCACGAGGAGCACCTTGTCGACGTTGTGGTGAAGTATTGTGCCAAACCTTCTCTGGTATTCCTTGCAGAGCTCGAGGCTGAACTCCTCAGACAGGCTGTCTGCGATGTAGTCCGGGTGTCCGAGGCCCTTCCTCTCGACGAACTCGACACTGTGCGACTCGACAGACTGCTGCTGGAGCGCTTCTATCACAATGTTTCTGGGACTCAAATATAGCCCTCCATCATCACTTTAAAGGTTAGCATATTCCACTTCCTAATATTGCTTTCTAGTATGGATTCACAATTCTCAAATAACCGGGGATAATTTTTTTTATTCGAGCCGGCGATCCGGTCAATGCATCCGGTCTGTTTACAGTGCCGGCTTCCCGATCTGGCCCTTGATCACCCTCATCAGCTCGTCCGGCCTCTTGGTGGAGAAGACGAACTCGTCGTACTTCCTCCCCTTCACCCTCAGCACGACCCTCTTCGCCCCTGTGACGTTGTAGACCAGCCTCTTCCTCCCCTCGTATATCCCAGCCTTGATGCCGAACCCCCCGTACCTCACCGCCGAGGCCTGGTCCG
>JARYLH010000037.1 GCA_029907755.1 Candidatus Methanosuratincola sp. | reverse complement strand
GTCGGTACCGAGGTACTGGAGAGAGATCCCAAGGCGCAGTCGACTCGAGACGGTCAGATGTTCTGAATGCGGAACTGTTGCCTATCCGCCAAGGGCACGCTGCGGCAAGTGCGGCTCAAGCAACTTCAAGCATTATAAACTTCCTGAAAAGGGAGAGCTCATCACATTCACAATCGTCAGGAATCCCCCAAAGGGCTTTGAAAAAATGCCGCCCTACATTATCGGTGTCGTGAAGCTCGAGGACGGAACAATAATCACCTCTCAGATAACCGACGTAGAGCCAGAAGACGTTAATGTTGGCATGAAGGTCGAAGCTGTGTTCAGGAAGATCGTCGAGGACGGGGACTCGGGAATAATACCGTATGCGATCAAGTTCAGACCTGTGATCAAATGACCTACACCTTTTTTTACATCCTTGATGTCTGTTAATCAGGTGCGGTGAGTTGTCCTCCGAGCGTCTCATGGAGTCGATTTTGTCGGCACTTTCTAACGAAATACGGGCCGAGGTGCTCAAGATGATAAGCATGGGTGGTCCGCTCTCTTTCACAGAAATTATGGAGCGCCTGAATATGAACCCGAAGAGCGACGCTGGTAAGTTCGGATACCATCTCAGAACCCTTATCGACTCCGAGCTAGTCACCTCGGACGAGGCAACAGGAAAGTACTACCTGACGCTACTGGGACAAGACGTGGCTAACTTCATTTACGGCGTGGAGGAGGCCGTCAGAAGAAAAAAAGGAGAGATGCAAGTAAGAACCTCAAGTTTGACGATAGAGCCGTTCGACAGGAAAAAGATAATCCAGGCGCTAATCAGGGAGGCAAATGTGCCTAGGAAGCTTGCAGAGTCGATATCCAAAGAGGCTGAAGAGCGGCTAAAAAAGTTACAGATAAGATACTTGACGGCAGCCCTTATCAGAGAATTTGTCAACGCTATCCTGCTGGAGAAGGGCTTGGAGGAATACAGACATTCTCTTACCCGCCTGGGGCAGCCCGTCTATGATGTTACCTTGACAATAGAGAACGCAGCCTACAAAGGCCTCTCATCCCCAAACGAGGTCCACTCTCTGGCAGGCGATGCGGTTTATGAAGAGTACATGTTGCTCAAATTGCTTCCAAGGACTATAGCGGATGCGCACCTTAGCGGTGCAATCCACATCAACAACGCGAACTACTGGGTTTTGCGACCTGCTGATGTGCAGCACGACCTCCGCCCGTTTTTAAACGGCGAGTTGCCTCCTGACGGTACGGGCCTGACGGTGCCTTCACATTACGCACCTAAAAGCCTTAGGGGCGCATTGTATGCCACGCTTTGCCTCATTAAGACCTCTTCAGGGCTCGTTTCCAACGCCCAGACGCTCCCCTTCTTTAACGTCTTTCTTGCCCCATTCGTTTCAGGCATGAGTGATGAGGAGATCCGTTCTGAACTGAGGGATTTTGTTTATGTTCTCAACGCGGTTATAAACGGTTCAAATATGTCTGTTGGGGTTCAACTCGAAACTTCCCCTCCCGACTTCTTGGTTAATTTGCCCGTCAATAAGAGCTCTTCTTTGAGATACGGAGATTTTATCGATGATTCGATCCGCTTACTGAAGCTCCTAATCGAAGTGATTGGCGATTCAGATGGGTCGGGAAAGGTATTCTTGAACCCTGCCCCCTTTCTAAAAATTAGCAGGAAAGCTCTCGTCACTGATGCTGGGCTTGAGTCTATTGCCAAGGCATGCGCAGTTACCCAAAAATGGGGGAATGTTTACTACATAAACCAGAACCCTGAATGGCAAACCGAAAACGCAGCATACAATGCCGACCTTTCCCGGCTGGACTCGGGCTGGAAGGACTGGGAGCTTGGGACTATAAGGAACGGCGTCTTGGATAACATAACGATTAACCTCCCAAGGATCTCCTATGCGGCCAAAGGTAATGACGATAGGCTCATCGAAAGGCTTAGGGAATTGGTGGAGCTCTCCAAGGAGGCTTTGATTATTAAGAGACAAGTGATCCACAACAGGATGAAGGACAAACTCCTCCCACTTTTCCAAGAACAACTATCTGGTTCGCCGTATTACCGTGTTGATGAATCGGCAGGTATCGTAAGTTTCATTGGTCTCCCGGAGGCCGTGCAATACCATACGGGGCTCGATCCTTCTGAGGATGCTGAGGCGCTCAAACTATCTTTACGGATTGTCGAAAAAATCAAGGATTTTTGCAAGGAGTCCACACAATCGATCCGCATACTTCCTTCATACATTACGTTTGAGCCTACTGCGCAAAGATTAACGAACCTCGACATTTCAAGCGGCTTGGTCGAGGGCAAGTCGGTCCTGCCTTATACCGAGCACTCTGTTCTGCCCCTCTCCAGGCCGGTTCCTCTAAAGAAGCGTCTTCAGGTGGAAGCGCTTTTCCAAAAGTTGACGCTCGGTGGGCACTTCTTCAATATCCGACTAGAGGAGCCATTCCCCACGTCAGAGATGATCTGCAACCATGTTAAACGGATCTCAGAGACTGCAGACATCGGGGCATTCGGCTTCACAAGAGACTATATGTATTGCGGAAAATGTGGCAACATTGCCGCCGGTTTTGAAGACCGATGTCCCAGTTGTTCTTACTCTGGGGATCGACTTCTCAAATACACGCGCATTTACGGAAGATGTTTGCCTTCAACAAAATGGGGCAATAGCGAAAGGATGTTTGCGATGGAAACCCAGCGCTTTATGCTTTAGACGAAAGTAGCATTATTGCTTGAGCTAGATCCCCGTTTGTGGACTCTAAGGCCTTCTTAGCTTCTTCAAGGGATGCGCCAGTCTGGGCCGAAACAAGCTGGGCATCGTCCTCGGAGATCTCGACCTTCACCTTTTCTGTAGTCTTTTCTTCGACAGCTTCGCCGACTATCTGGTATATGGTCTGCCCGCTCACCTTCATCTGCGTCACTTGGGGATCGGGAATTACCAAGTTCTTGTCTTTAAGATGAATGGTGACCTTGAGAACCCCCTGCATTTCTTCGATCCCCATCCCCATCTTCTGCATCATTCTCCTCATTTCCCGCGGGCTCATTCGCTTCATAGTGGATCACACGTCACCGGTTCCTCTCCTTACATTTACGGCTAACCCTTTTTTAAAGTGTTTCATCTCCTTGCCGCTCAGCACCGCCTTGCCAACTGCCAAAAGGTTGCCTTTCGTATCCGTTATTATGACTTCTTCGCCAGGTCTTATCTTTAAATCCACGTCTAATACGTGTTTGGCAAATAAGTTTCTTCCATTTTTTATGAATTCGGAAACTTCATCCATCACTACTACTCTGTGTCTTGGGGGCTTGAAGGCTTTAAGTAATCTGTTTCCGCCGGGGATGCTCAAAGCGAGATAACCGTCGGATGGCTTCAGGGTGGCGATGTGCTCATGATCGAGGAAGACCCCTTTTATTTTGCCTGTTTTTCTAGACCTTACTACGCTGATCCCATCTGGGAAAAGCGCCATCCCTGCCCCTCTCCCAAATTGGTAATCTGCTACTGCTCTTAGCCTGATGAGCTCCCCTGGTGTGGCATTCTCAGAGGTAAGTGCCGCTAGGCGCATCCTTTACATCCTCTTTCTTAAGGATCTTTTTTATTGCATTGGCGAAGTCTTCCATGGTTATGTGATCTCTAAAGTTTCTTATTGCAAATAGCCCTGCTTCGGTGCAAATCGCCTTTATAGAGGCGCCTGTCGCCCCTTGGGTTAACAGGGAAAGTTGCTTTGCGTCCACTTCTCCCGAGACATTCATTCTCTTTAGGTGGATCCTGAAGATCGCCTCTCTGCCCTTGGCGTCTGGCGGAGGTATCTCCAAAATCCTGTCGAATCTACCGGGTCTAAGCAATGCTGGATCGAGCAAATCAATCCTGTTTGTGGCGCCTATTATTTTGACGTCTCCCCTGGCGCTAAACCCATCAAGCTCGCTAAGCAGCTGTAAAAGGGTTCTCTGCACCTCCCTTTCGCCGCTGATGTTAATGTCGGCTCTTCTGCTTCCTATAGCGTCAATCTCATCGATGAATACTATGCTAGGGGCTTTGCTTCTTGCCATCTGGAAAAGCTCGCGCACCATCCTGGCTCCTTCGCCAATATACTTCTGAACAAGCTCAGAAGCGACTACTTTTATGAATCTGGCTTTGGTTTCGCTTGCTACTGCCTTAGCCATGAGAGTCTTTCCACATCCGGGTGGACCGTGGAGCAGAACGCCCTTTGGTGGGTCTATTCCAACCTTCTCGAAAATATCGGGTTTTAGGAGAGGGAGCTCCACGAGCTCTCGAAGCTCGTTTATCTGCTCGTCAAGACCGCCGATCTCTGAATAGCTGACCTTGGGTGTTTCCAATACTTCCATCACTTGCACATACGAGTCTAGGGTGTCTGGCAACACTTCTATTACTGCAAAGTTCCTTTGGCTCAAGGAAACCCTCTTTCCTGGCGCCAGTTTTGAACTATCTACCGTTCTCATTATGTTCACGACTAGTGAGGGCCCAGTTGAGCTCTTTACAACTGCCCTCCCGTCTGGAAGCAAGTCTGTGACATAACCTTCTATGTAAGGTGGGACGGTCAACTTCTCTATCTCGGCTCTAAGAACTTGGACCTCTCTCTGGAGCCTTTCCCTTTCGTAGAACCAGTCCCTCTTCTCGGCCTCCAGCTCTTGAGTACGCTGCTCAAGCTTCTTTATCTGCATCAAAAGATGCGTGCTATCGTCCTTGAAACTAATATTTTCAGCCATCTCACTACGCCCACTAGGGATAAATTTAGATTTACCTTCTACTGCATAAGATTCAGAACAGTGACTTTTATGAATTGTGAAATATGCGGCAAGAAGATCGTTGGTTTTCCTGCGAGGATCTCTATCGAGCAGTCTGTTTTGCTGGTTTGTCAGGACTGCTCAAAATTCGGGACAAAGATAGACCGAACGACAGCAAGGAAGCTTGAAAGCACGAGTCCTAAACCCGGTCCAAGGAAACTCGTCGTCAAGCAACAAAGAAAGGACAAGTTTGAGGAGTTCATATTAGTTGATGATTATGGCGAGCTCATAAGAAAATCTAGGGAAAATGCGAAGATTAGCCGTGAAGAACTTGCCAAGCGACTTGGAGAAAAAGAATCTGTGATCAGAAGAATCGAGTCAGGCGAGATGTATCCGACTGCAGAGCTCACTGTAAAGCTCGAGCGCCTACTCAAAATTAAATTAAAGGCTACTGTCGATCGTGTGGAATCTAGCTCAAAACCCCCAATTTCCAACGTGACCTTGGGCGATGTAGCCATCCTCAAGGATAGTAAATCATAAGGAATTCATCGACGGTTGGGTGCTTTTTGCTTTGCCAAGAATAGTAGTCTTAAGACTCGGGCACAGGCCCTCTCGCGACAAGCGCATAACTACTCATGTGTGTTTGGTTGCAAGGGCATTTGGTGCCGAAGGCGTTTACATATCAGGGGTGAGGGATGCATCGATCCACTCAACTTTAGAGAAAGTGACGGCGACATGGGGCGGAGACTTCTGGGTGGAATTCGTCAGCAGCCCAATGAAAGTTATAGATAAATGGAAAGAATCAGGGGGGGTAGTTGCACATCTCACGATGTATGGAATCCAGATCAAACAAGCCAGGGATCTGATCCCTTCAGATCGAGATCTGCTTGTAGTTGTAGGTGGGGAGAAGGTTCCGTCCGAGTATTATGAAAAGGCAGATTTCAATGTTGCAGTCGGCAACCAGCCTCATTCCGAAGTTGCTGCGCTAGCAATATTTCTTGACAGAGCCACAGGTGGCGCTTGGGAAGGCATGCGCTTCAAAAGCGCAAGACTTAGAATCGTCCCCTCGGAGAGGGGTAAAAATGTCGAACAGTGCCCAAGTAACAAGAAAGCTTTTTCAGATCATTAGTGGACTAATGTAATAGGCTGCACAGGAAGATATTTGGTGATAGCTGATGCCCAATGAGGCTTTGGCAATGATCGTGAAGGAGCTTGTTGGCGATGATGCTGTGCAGCTGATTATGTTGTTGACCGAACAGGAAGAAACCACGGATGATGAACTTGTAACAAAAACAGGGATGAAGTTAAACAACTTGAGAAAATTGCTCTATCAGCTGTTTGAGCAGAACCTTGTCTCCTACAGGCGCGTCAGGGACAAGGAGGCGGGGTGGTTCAAGTACTATTGGCGGGTCAATAGGACCGGCCTCAGTATTTTACTGAACTCGAAGAAGAGGAAGGTTCTGAATAAACTGAAGGAGCGCCTCCAATACGAAACAGGTAATGTCTTCTTCGTGTGCCCAAAAGACGGCGTGCGTTTTTCTTTTGAAGACGCGATGGAAACTAATTTTCAATGCCCTTCGTGTGGAGGGAAACTGGAGAGCCTGAACAACCAGGACATAGTCTTCATTCTAAGGAAAAAGATCGAGGAAATTGAAAACAACCTAAAAGAAGCAGAATAAAGTTTTAAAGGTGTTTTCATTTTTACGGTTGCTAGGGGCCGATAGTCTAGCGGTTAGGATCCCGCCCTTACACGGCGGTGGTCGCCGGTTCGAATCCGGCTCGGCCCACCATGGTTTTTAATTTTTAGATACTAAAATAGAGCTTTTTGTCCCTTAAAGTGCATTTCAAAAAATAAAAAGTGGTTTCTAGAACACCTCGTATTCGGCAGCAAGATAGATGAGCGAGTCTTCCTTGCGCTTCCCTTTAGACACATCCTTTACCAAGTCATAGGTGGTTAGTATTCCCACAAGTTTGCCCCCCTCCAAAACAGGGAGCCTTCTGATCATCTTGCTTACCATGAGTTTAGCAGCGTCTATAGTATCCGCCTCAGGATCGATCGCTACCACTGGAGTGGACATTATCTCCGATACCTTGGTCTTTAAAGGATCGCATTCCTTTGCTATACATCTCGTGATTATGTCCCTCTCAGTCAGGACCCCAACAATGTTGCCATTGTCGGTAATGACCAGCGATCCTACGCCCTTGTCACCGATGATCTTCGCAGCTTCTACGATTGTTTTTTCCTTATTTATCGTGAATACATCTTTAGTCATTAAGTCCTTTACTTTTTTCAAAGTTAGCCCCCATGGTTCAGTATTTTGCTCTTGTTATATTTGCTTTATGGGACTATCTCTGTGCTGTTGTTGAATTTAGGGTAGTCCAGCACCTGGTAACTCATCCCTAAATTTTTCATGATATCGCATGCCTCATCCTTCACATTACTGATCGCATCGATTGTATGCTTTGTGACCTCGCAGATCTTCTTGAACCCGGCCTCTCCCCAATAGCGTTCCCGGTTCATGTATAGACACCTTCCGCCGCACCCCCTGAGGTGGGTACAGCCTAAACATTCTCCTGCTATCCCACAGCCAAGCATTCTGTGGCGCATCTCAGAATAGTCTGTCCGACCTAGTTTACCAAGAAGTGCCCATTCGGCGTCGTATGCAATGGGGCATGCCCTGATCTCGCCATTTGGCAGGATTGCAATTGCATTTACCCCTGCCCCACAGGGCGGGTTACTCCCTCCTTCTCTCAACCTCTTTAGTATCCCAAGAAAGGGGACAATGCCAAGCACTTTTCCACGTCTCAGTTCTTCGACCCAGAGTTCTACTAGTCTATCTATCCCAGGCTCATAGCTGTCTGAGCACCATTTGTCAAAATTGATCCATGCGTCGCTCCATCCTACATCCAATTGCCAGTGTATATGGTCAAATAAGCTAAGACTCGATGGAGGACATCGCGATAGATATCCGTCATCTCTGAAACTGCCATCCTTGCAATTAGATCCCCTTCGTAGCCGTGTTTTTTCAGCGCTTTTGCAGCCTGGACGACTTTGCGATATGTCCCTGGGCCCCTGTATCCATCGGTCGTTTTCTCGGTCCCGTCAATCGACAAAAGGACAGCATCCATCCTCTTCCAGTAATCCCACTCAAGCATATCCCACAAGGTCCCATTCGTCTGGATCACAAATCTCGCTGCTATGTTATTCATAACTTGCCTTATCACATCTGCTTGTATTAGGGGTTCCCCTCCATAGAAAGCGACAATCGGCTCGGCATCGTTTTCGATAAACTCCTTCAGCAATGACAATTCGTAAGTCGGCACTGCGGGCACGCGCCACTCCGGGAAGCTCCCCCCGCAATATTTGCAGTTTAGGTTGCACTTCCCAGTTGTGAGCACGAAGAATAGCAATTTCCTCGCCTTTCGAATCAATTCATTTTTATTCCCAATTACATAATTATTGTGGTGTTTGATTTGGGAATCGAAAAATACGAGTGCACTGGGGAATACATGTTCAGCATACCTCACAACTCCGATCTTTTGTCTTCTTTGAAGGGCGCTGCCGAGCAGCTAGGGATTGGTGCGGGCGTATTTACAGTGATTGGCGCTCTAAAGAAGGCAGTAATCCAATATTACGTCCAAGATAGGAAGAAGTATCATAGGATTATTCTCGAGACACCCTTGGAAATCGCATCAGGCATTGGAAATATCGCAGTAAAGGACGGAGAGACCATAGTTCATTGTCATGTCGTTCTTGCAGACAAAGAGGGGAGGTGCCTTGGCGGGCATCTTGGGGAGGGGTCGATCGTTTTTGCAGGGGAGGCTTATATCAGGGCTCTCGATCCAAAAATCATAAGAAAATATGATGACACTACCGGTTTAAACCTTCTATCAATATAATTACATTTTTTTTATAAAACAAAAAGAAATCCTTTTATCCTTTAAGGAGCAAACAGGATGAGAGGTTAGCGCCAACGTCAAAAAAACAACGCGTAGCCCTTTCATCCGTGGTCGCTGCTATTGCGCTTACTTCTATGAAGCTTATAGTGGGCATAGTCACTAACAGTCTTGGCATTCTCAGCGAGGCTTTACATTCTGGGATTGATCTAATAGCAGCATTCACGACCTTTTACGCGGTGAAAAAGTCCGAAGCCCCTCCAGACTCCCTCCACATGTACGGGCATGCAAAGGTCGAAAGTCTTGCAAGCCTTGTAGAGACCGTTCTTCTGTTTTTGACATGCGCCTGGATCGTCTACGAGGGAATATCTAGGTTGCTCTTGAGGACCGTTGAGGTGGATCTCGGTCTTTCTGCACTTGCCGTGATGTTGATTTCCATGATTGTGGATTTCAGCCGATCGAGAGTCCTCATGAAAACTGCAAAGGAGTTCAGAAGCCAGGCGCTGGAGGCTGATGCGATTCACTTTTCCACGGATCTCATTTCTTCAACAGTCGTGATAATCGGCGTCTTGATTTCAATGATTGGCTTCCAACAATTCGACTCAATTGCAGGGCTCGGCGTAGCCGCGGTTACAGCTTTCATCGGTTACCGGCTTTTGAAGAAATCTACCCATACTCTGCTCGACGGCGCACCTGCGGGGGTTGTACAGCAAATAATTGAGAATGCAAGATCGATAGAAGGGATCCAAAAGGTAGGCAGAGTACGTGTCCGTGAGGCAGGAGCAAAAACTTTTGTTGACTTGGAAGTTCACATAGACCGAGATCTTGAATTAGAGACTGCGCATGAACTGACTGAATCTGTGTGCCGCATCATTCAGGAAAAAATTCCTGGCGCTGATGTGGTGGTCCATGCCGAACCTATTTCAACGACCGATGCCACGCTAGTAAACAAGATGCGGCATGAGGCATCCAAGATGAAAGAGATCAAAAGCATCAGCAAGATCCAGCTCTCTGAGACCGATAATAAATTGGATGTCGAATTTAACGTAGAGATCGATGGAGAACAAAGCTTAGAGAGCGCTCATGAGATCGCATCGGATCTGGAAGACAGGATTAAACGTCTTGATAAAAAGATTTCCACCGTTACATCTCATATAGAACCATCTGTCGACAGAGTGTGTGCAGGAACGCCCGTTTCATTCATGCAAGAGAGACTTCAAAGGTTGTTGGAGTCAATTCTGCTTGGTTTTCCTTCTGTCAAATCCTTTAAGGATCTGCAGGTAAAAAAGATCGATGACACCTATTCTCTTACTGTTTGCTGTGTGTTCGACAAGGGGCTGTCTCTTTCGGAGGCACACAGTATCGCATCAAAAATTGAGGTCGAAATCAAGGCGAAATGCCCTGAAATCGAGTCAATCTCTCTACACATGGAGCCTGTGTGTTAAACATAAGGTTATGAGCTTACTTTTTCTTGAAGAAGTTGCATGCTTTGCTCGTTGTACTCTTCTTAGCTGCCGTCTTTCTGCAGTACCCCTGCCCACTCTTTCCCATAGCCGTAAACAACCCGCAATCTTTGCAAGTCATTTTCTTGAGGTCAATCGCTGGCTGCGCTGCAGATTGCTTTGCCTCTGCCCTGTTAGCAAACTTGCCCTCTGGCATCTTATCACCCTCTACCATCCAGAAATCGCCACCATCCTATAAGGTTTGTTTAATTGATTGAAATAAACGGATGCAAAAGAAGGATCTTTTCAGCGACAAACATCGTCAGTTTTCAATATCATGATTTATCATTTTCCGGAAACCGTTTAACGTAAGTTCAGAGTTCAAAATCTTTATAATTAGAGCCACCATAACCGGATTATTTGGGGGCTTTGCCTCCAAGAGGCGAAAATAATGTCATCTCCAGCTCCAAAGAAGGAGAAGAAGAAACAGACTAAACCCTCTCAGTAATTGCTGCCTAATTAAAAACTATTTTAATCATCATACAATCATCTTTTTTTATCAAAAGGATAGTTGTCTAGACCAAATTTTATTTGTGTCGCATGAAGGTCGTGTGGTCTATCGAAGCATTGAATTCCATTGGAATGCTCTCCATTTCCTCGTCCCCAAAGGCGCCTTCTTTTCGCTTATTCCCATGCCCTGTAAATTACCATGCCCCCGCATCTCCACATACAAGTTTCGCACCCAAGATTCCTCTTGAAGGGTCTTCTGCGATCTGACAAGCCCTCGAAGACTTTCGGGTTGTCTTTCTTGAAAATCAGAAACTCTAAGCAAAGTATCGCACTTTGGCTGCTCTTCGTGCTTTCCCTCGGTCTTAATCAAGGACCGTTCTATTCTTAATGCTGATCCTCTTTCTCAAACTTTTATACTATAATAGTATCAGTCGTTATAACTGAAATATAAATAACCATTTATTTTATTAAAAATTGTGAGAATTCGTTGTTTTATTGCGATGGCGGGTCCGGAGGGATTTGAACCCTCGACCATTGACTTAGAAGGCCAACGCGCTATCCAGTCTGCGCCACGGACCCCAACCTGATTCAAATGCGCTATTCCAATAAATATTTCTATGTTAGCCAAAAACTAAATACTGGTCTACACTTAATCTTTCGAAAAGCGGGGATTCCCAAGTCAGGACAACGGGGCAGGGCGCCGCTAGGCGTGCCAGACTTAAGATCCGGGCTTGGTAGCCTTCGGATGGGTTATCCTGTGGCGAAGGCCTTCGTGGGTTCAAATCCCACTCCCCGCACTATTGGCTGGGGGAATAGAGACGCAAGCCATGACAGAGTTGATAGGCGAGTATGGCGTGGGCAAGACACAGATTTGTCTCAAGCTTTGCGTAATGGCTCAGCTGCCTAAAGAGCAAGGCGGCTTGGAAGGTAACTCGCTCTTCATAGACACTGAGGGAACATTCAGTCCAGAGAGAGTTTATCGTATAGCCGCTGCTATGGGTTTGGACCCGCAGCAGATGCTTAACAACGTGATTATTGCCCGAGCCTACAACAGCGACCATCAAAGCTTCCTAATCGATAATCTCT
>JARYLH010000036.1 GCA_029907755.1 Candidatus Methanosuratincola sp. | reverse complement strand
GGAAGAGGTGCAGCCGGGGAGGCGGTTCGGCACCGAGCTCTCCGACAGGGCGAAGGCGAGTGCCGGCGTGGGCGGGATATTCCACACCGACGAGCTCCCTGCATACGGGATCACGGCTGAGGAGGTCTCCTCCGTGAGGCGTTCGCTCGGCGCCTCAGAGTCCGACTGCGCAGTCCTGGTCGCAGCGCCCGAGCCGGCTTGCAGGGCTGCCCTGGAGGCCGTGGTAGAGCGGGCGTCGGAGGCGCTCAGGGGGATCCCAGCCGAGGTGAGGGCAGCGAACCCGGACGGGACGACCAGGTTCATGCGCCCAATGCCAGGGTCCGCCAGGATGTACCCCGAGACCGACGTCCCGTCGATTGTCGTGAGCCCGTCGCGCTTCGAGGAGGTGAGGCGCGCGCTCCCTGAGACGCTCGAGTCCAAGGCGGAGCGGTACCAGAAGGAGTACGGGCTGGGCAGGGACCTCTCCCTCCTCATAGTCGACTCCCCCTACGCCGCGGAGTTCGAGTCCCTGGTCAGGGAGGGCGGGGCAGACCCGTCGTTCGTCGCAGCCACCTTCGAGTACACGTTCAAGATGCTCAGGAGGGAGGGCATCGATGTCGACTCTTTCGAGCCTTCCGACATAAAGCAGGTCGTCCTCGGCGCCAGCTCGGGGAAGATACCGAAGGAGGCCGTCCCGGAGATCTTCAGGTGGCTCTCGGCGAACAGAGGGAAGGGCGTCGAAGGGGCGCTAAGGGCGCTCTCGATCGGGTCGGTCAGCCCTGAGGAGGTCCGGGCCGCGATCGCCGCGGTCGTGGAGAGGAACCTCGATCTGGTCAAGCGCGAGGGCGAGCGCGCAAAGAGCAGGCTGATGGGGGACCTGATGAAGGAGTACCGCGGGAAGGTCGACGGGAAGCTCCTCTTTTCCCTGCTGGAGGAGGAGATGAGGAAGCGGGTGGAGTGACCCTGCCCATGACCCGCGCAACTCTTTTTATCCCGGGGATCCGATATTCTTGATCAAACCGGTCTGCTGATCTAACCCTACTCCGTTGGTCTGGCATGGTGTGATACCTTGTGCGGAATATTCGGCTGCATCTGCGAAGCGGCGGTCCCGGTGCTCGTGGACGGGCTGAGGCGACTCGAGTACAGGGGGTACGACTCGGTGGGTTTCGCCTTCATCTCCGGCGGCAAGGTCGTTGTGATGAAGGACAAGGGCAGCATCGATGATTTCGTCCGCAGGGTCGACCTGGACTCGCTGGACCCGAAAATAGAGATTGGGATCGGCCACACCAGGTGGGCGACCCACGGGGCGCCTTGCAAGGAGAATGCCCACCCGCACCTCGACTGCACCGGGTCGATAGCCGTCGTCCACAACGGCGTCCTGGAGAACTTTCTGGAGCTGCGCGCCGGGCTCCAGGCAAGGGGACACACCTTCTCCTCCAACACCGACTCCGAGGTGATAGCGCACCTCATCGAGGAGGGCGTAAGGTCCGGGATGGGGCTCAAGGGGGCGCTGGCGAGCGCCTCCAGGCAGATAAGGGGGTCGATGGCAGTCGCGGCAGTAAGCTCAGCTGAGCCGGACAGGATCGTCTGCTTCCGGAGGGAGAGCCCGCTCATACTCGGCATCGGCCCAGGCGGGGCATACTGTGCATCCGACATACCCGCGCTGGTGAAGCATGCATCCCAGTTCTTCCCGATGCCTGAGGGGAGCCTGGCGACGCTGACCAGGGGCGGTTTCACGCTGGAGAGCGCCAGCGGCGAGAGGATAGAGCCCTGCGCCGTGGGCGTCAGCTGGAATCTGGCTGCGGTCGATCGGGGCGGATACGCTCACTTCATGCTCAAGGAGATACACGAGCAGCCGCTCGCGGTCTCCAACACGCTCAGGATCTCCGCAGAGTACGTGGAGCGCGCGGCATCGCTCCTGCCGGGAAAGAGGATCATCCTGACCGGGTCTGGGACGTCTTACCACGCCTGCCTCTGCGCCTCCTACCTGCTGAACTCCCTCGGCTTCGACGCCAGGGCGCTCATCTCATCCGAGTTCGAGGAGCACCTGAAGGGGCAGCCCCTCGGTGGGGCTGTGGTGGTTGGGGTCTCGCAGTCCGGTGAGACTGCCGACACGCTCGGCGCGATCAGGTACGCCAAGAAGCTCGGCGCCCGCGTGCTCGGGATAACGAACACGCTCTCCTCCTCGATAACGTCCCTCTCGGACGCATACCTCTGCACGCAGGGCGGGCCCGAGATAGGCGTCGCAGCGACAAAGTCCTTCCTGACCCAGCTGGTGGCCCTCGAGATGCTCTCGTTCAGGGCAGCGCTCGCTTCCGGGTTCATCTCGGGCTCGGAGTTCGAGGGGATCACCGCCGAGATGGCCTCCCTCCCAGCGAAGATAGGATCCCTGCTGGGGGGGATGGAACGAATCCGAGAGATCGCCCTCAAGTACTCGGACAGGAGGGACGCATTCTTCCTGGGCAGGGGGATGAACGTCGCCACCGCGCTGGAGGGGGCGCTGAAGCTCAAGGAGATCAGCTACATACACGCCGAGGGGTACCCCGCCGGTGAGTCGAAGCACGGGCCGATCTCGCTCGTCGAGCCGGGCTTCCTCTGCGTCTTCGTCGCGCCGAAGGACGCGTCTCGGCAGAGGATAATCGGCAATGTGATGGAGATGAAGGCAAGGGGCGCCGAGATCTTCTCCGTGCTCACCGAGGGGGACGCCGAGCTGATCGAGGTGTCGGACGAGTACTTCGAGGTGCCGGAGTCGCCAGATTACCTCTACCCGATCCTCTGCACGGTGCCGCTCCAGGCGCTCGCGTATTACGTGGCGACCTACAGGGGGCTCGATCCGGACAGGCCGAGGAACCTGGCAAAGTCCGTCACCGTCCTTTAGCCCGGTGGGTGCGCTGCCATGCAAGCCAAAAGGGAGGAGATCATTAAAAAGGCACTCTCATCAGCGTCGGCGGCACTCGCACACGCCGAGGCGCTTGCATCGTCGCTCTGGGGCGGTGGCAACCCGGGAGACGGGGCCCAGGGTCCTGGTGGGGTTGCCGCTTCGGGGTTGCCTGCTGCTGGCCTTGGCTCAGAAGGCGCTGCGGACACGAGGGGTAGCCTCCAGCGGGCTTACGCATCCGCGCTCAGGTGCAGGCTCGAGATCCAGTACGCCCTCCTGCTTATCCAGAAGGGGCTCTCGATCGAGATCCCCCCCTCTGCTGTGCCCCCTCCGAGGTCCGCGCAGAAAGCCAGGCTCGCGGAGGGGCTGAAAGCCGACCTCGAGGGCGCCCTCTCGGCGCTCGCTTCCGGGTCGCCCGATGGCGCAGGCGCGATGCTGGCTGCCTCGGACTCGAAGGCTGCCCGGCTGATATCGAGTATCAGGGGCGAGCTGAAGAGATCCACCATGGATCAGAAGCCATCTCGGAATCAATGATCGGCGAATGAAGCTTCGGCGGGGCACAAAAAAAACAAAAAACAAAAAGAAGGAAAGATTGGGGGTGCGCGGGAGGCTGCGCAACTCACCCGCGCCTGTCGACTATGTCCTCGGTCCCAGGCCCGGTCCCTATGATCGCCACAGGGACTCCCAGGTTCTGCTCGATCTCCTTGACGAATGCCTTCGCCCTGTCCGGCAGGCTTTCGTAGTTCCGCGCCCCCCTGCACTCCGGGAATATCGCGTCAAGCTTCGTAAGCGCTATCTGCGTCCCCCCGTTTATCCTCAGCGACCTCTCCGCGAGCGCATAGTTGAACGGCGCAGCCCTCCTCTTCCTGCCGGTCACCGTGGCGACCTCCAGCCAGCCCCTACTCGCAGCCTCGTCCTCGGGGAGCTCCCCCTCGAGCGGCCCGCCCCCCACCCTGGTCACGTAGGACTTGAAGACCACGACGACTTCGTCGACGTCCTTCGGCCCCACGCCGACCTCGCTGCAGACCGCAGAGGCGGAGACGTCCCTGCTGGTGACGTACGGCGGGTCGCCGTGGAAGAGCGAGAGGTAGAGCCCCTGCGTGCCCTCAAGGAGGACCCTGCCGCCCGACTTTGCGCAGTCGTGGACCTCCCTCTCCACGTCGGTGAGGTAGGGCTTGAGCTCGTCGAAGTCGCGGGCGAGCCTCATCGTCCGGAGCACCCTGTCGACCATTGCTGCCCCGACCCCGGACCCGGTCGAGCCGACCTTCTTCATCAGGAACTCGTCCTTCCTCTCCCGATCGATGTGCTCGGGGAGTATCACGCCGCTGTTACGGTCCACCCCGAGCCTGCCCTCGGCCCCGGTGATGGCGATCTCCTTCTTCAGGGTCTCGATGCTGTACAGCGCCCCGGCCGCTATGAGCAGCCTGGTCCTCCTGTTGACGTAGGCGCATGGGATTATCCTGAGCTTGACTTCCTTATCGCCCTCGACGATCGTGTGCCCTGCGTTTATCGACCCAGTCCTGACTGCCAGGGCGTAGTTGTCCTTGAAGCCCATATAGGCGGCTATCTTACCTCTGGGGGGATACCCGAAGCGGGGACCCTTTCCCCTCGTCTCCGTAGAAGCCGCCAACGACCACAGTCACTGTCATTTAACCACCAGTCGAATACAGCGCGGGTCCGTATAAAAAGATTATATGCCCCGGGTGAGTGGATACATTCTTTGTATGTCTGCCTGCTTGCCAGAGCGTCTGCCCTTGGCACGCTTCGCGGGGGTTGGGCCGGGCGACCGACCGGATTCCTGTCAACGAGCGGGAGGGTAAGCCGGGGCGATTGGGCGGCAGGGAGGGGGTTGTGGGTTTGGAGATCTACGGCATAAGGACAAGGCTGGTAGGGCCGGGGGACGACCTCGTCGGGCTGGCGATCGA
Organism: Candidatus Methanosuratincola sp.; assembly: GCA_029907755.1. Taxonomy (GTDB): domain Archaea; phylum Thermoproteota; class Methanomethylicia; order Methanomethylicales; family Methanomethylicaceae; genus Methanosuratincola. The sequence continues at coordinate 7,281 of JARYLH010000036.1, read as the reverse complement.
GGGTGCCAGATCCTCGGGGCTGGAGATAAGGGACGGCGACATACTCGCGTTCTCAGCCAAGGCTGTCGCCACCGCGATGAACAGACTCGTCCGCCTCTCCGACGTCCGCCCCTCCCCGGCGGCAATCGAACTCGCTGCACGCCACTCGATGGACCCTGCATTCGTCGAGGTGGTGATCCGGGAGGCCGACCAGATCCTGGGGGGAGTCGAGCACGCCCTCGCCACGATCAAGATGGGGACACTCGTCGCGAACGCCGGTGTGGACCAGTCCAACTCCCCGCCGGGCTTCGTCGCGCTCTGGCCCGAGGATCCGCAGTCTGCGGCTGAGGTGCTGAAAGCCTCGTTCTCCGGGAGGGGGCTGGACGTCGGCGTCCTGATAATCGACAGCAGGACGCTCCCGCTGAGGATGGGGAACAGCGGCGTCGCGATAGGCATAGCTGGCTTCAGGGCGGTCGAGGACCTGAGGGGTAAGCCCGACCTCTACGGCAGGCCTCTGCGCCTCAAGAGGTTCATGGTCGCCGACAATCTGGCTTCCGCAGCGCAGCTGGTCATGGGCGAGACAGACGAGTCGAGGCCGGTCGCGCTCATCAGGGATGCCCCGGTCACGTACGGCAGCGGGTACGGCATCAGCGAGGCGTACATACCGCCGGACCAGTGCCTCATCATGCATCTCCTGTCCTGCAGGGGGAAGGAGCACCCTTAGGCGATACGCCCGTTCCGCCAAGCCGGAGCACTCCGGGAACCCAAAAAGCCTTCGGTCTCGCCATCGTTGATCTAAAACCCCTGCACCAAAGCCTTAATATCCCATAAAAAGGCTTAAAGTGATCCAAGGGATGGGTGAGCGGTTCATGTCCTCAGAACTCGATGCCCTTGACAAGCTCATAATAAGGAGCCTCCAGTCCAACGCCCGCACCCCCTTCTCGAAGATAGCAAAGGAGGCCGGCGTCAGCGAGGCCACCGTGTTCCTCAGGGTGAAGGGGCTCCAGCAGCGCGGCGTGATAAAGTCGTTCAGGGCCATCGTCGACCCGCAGAAGGTCGGGAGGGGTCTATCGGCTTTCATTCTCGTTAAGGCGGACCCGAAGAGGTACGCCGAGGTCGCTAGCCTGATCAGGGACCTGCCCGAGGTCACTGAGGCTTTCGACGTCACCGGCCCTTACTACCTGATCTGCAGGGTCGACGTCCCGGGGAAGGAGGAGCTATCCGAGGTGATCGACAAGATGGGAAGGGTGGAGGGCGTGCTCAGCACCGAGACCGCCATCGTGCTCAAGGAGATAAAGGAGAATGTGGGGCTGAGCGTCTGAAAGCCCCTTCCGTGGCACCTTTTCAGATTAATTCCCTTCTGTCCGCTCTAGCCTCTCGGTTGCCGCCCCTTGCAACCCTACTGTCCTGGGATCCTGAATTCCTTCCCGCACCTGGGGCACTTCGCGAAGCCGCACCTTCCGAACGTGACCTCATTGCATCCGGTGCACGCAAAAGTCCTGGAGTACATCAGGCTGAACCTGCTCCCGCAGTTCGGACAAACAAGGATATCGCCCATAAAGACACTTCGAGTTGAATCTGGGGAAGGAAGACATTATAAGCTTGACTGCATTATCTCTTTCGGTGAGTTGCTTGCCGAAGCCTCTGGTCATTAAGGCTGACGACGACGAAGTGCTCGACGTGGAGCTCGAGGAGGACTTTATAAAGGCAAACGAGCGGATGGCTGCCCTGAACCGCAGGACTTTCGACCGGGCAGGGGTCCGCGTCGTCGACTTCATGGGCTCAATCGGGTCCGGGAAGACCTCGATAATCGAGAGGCTCGTCGAGCGCCTGAAGGACAAGTACCGCATCGGGGTGATCGCTGGGGACACCGCGACGGACATAGACGCCGAGAGGGTCTCCAGGCACGGCGTGCCGTCGATCCAGATAAACACGGGCAGGGAGTGCCACCTCGACGCACCGATCGTGAGGAAGGCAGCCAAGAAGCTCATCCGAGAGGGCGTCAACCTCATCCTCATCGAGAATGTCGGGAACCTAATATGCCCCGCCGAGTTCCCGCTCGGGTCGCACCTGAGGGCAGTCGTCGTGAGCGTGACCGAGGGGGAGTACATGATAAAGAAGAAGGCGGACATATTCAGGGCCGCGGAGGTCGCCGTCATAAACAAGAAGGACATGTCCGGTCCGATGGGGATCGATGTCGGCGCGCTCGTCAAGGACGCCCTCGACGCGAACCCGAAGATCAGGGTCGCCGTCACCAGCGCCAGGACCGGCGAGGGCATCGAAGACCTAGCAAAGGCGCTCGGCCTCTGAACGGCACCTTTTTTAGCCGACGGACCGATCTATACTCTGGCGGATGAAGTGACGATGGTCTCTTGAGCACCCGCTGTGAGAGGCTGATGGGCGAACTGACGCCTGAATTCTGGTAACCCGGGGGAGCAGTCCAGGCATTGAACCCCCGCACAAGAGATATATACTCGACACAGAATTTTAACGCAACCTACACTAGGAGGAAAAAACACTTGTTGAAGAAGGTCCTTGTAGCCAACAGAGGAGAGATCGCCCTTCGTGTGATAAGGGCGTGCAAGGAGATGGAGATCAAGACCGTGGCGGTTTACTCCGACGCGGATGCGAATGCAAAGTTCGTATACTACGCAGACGAGGCGGTGCCTATCGGCCCTGGCCCTGCAGCTCAGAGCTACCTCAAGATGGAGAAGATCATCGAGGTCGCAAAGCAGACAGGCGCCGAGGGGATCCACCCCGGGTACGGCTTCCTCGCCCAGAACGCAAAGTTCGTCAGGATGTGCGAGGAGGCGGGCATCGAGTTCATCGGTCCTAAGGCAAAGGCGCAGGAGCTCCTCGGCGACAAGCTTGGAGCCAGGAGGAGCATGGAGAAGGCGGGCATCCCCATCGTCCCAGGGGCGCTGGACGCGGTCCAGGATGACAAGGATGCGCTTGAGACCGCCGAGAAGGCGGGCTACCCTGTGATGGTCAAGCCCGCGGGCGGCGGAGGCGGCATCGGGATGCAAGTGTGCAGGTCCAAGGACGACCTGATCGAGGCGATCAAGAAGGCCCAGCGCCTCGCCGCTTCAGCGTTCTCGAGGCCCGAGGTCTACATCGAGAAGTACATCGAGAGGCCGAGGCACATCGAGATCCAGATACTGGCTGACAAGAAGGGCAACTGCATCTACCTGGGCGAGAGGGAGTGCTCGATCCAGAGGAGGCACCAGAAGCTCATTGAGGAGGCGCCGTCCCCGGTCATGTACCTCGATCCGGATCTGAGGAGGAGAATGGGCGAGACCGCCGTCAAGGTCGCGAAGGTCGCTGGGTACGAGAACGCGGGCACATGCGAGTTCCTCTACTCCGACGTGACCAAGGACTTCTACTTCCTTGAGGTGAACAGCAGGCTCCAGGTCGAGCACCCAGTCACGGAGCTCGTGACCGGCATCGACATCGTGAAGGAGCAGCTCAAGGTCGCGTCCGGCGAGCCGCTCACCTACGGTCAGAACGACGTGAAGATATCCGGGCACGCGATCGAGTGCCGCATCAACGCAGAGGACCCGATGAACAACTTCGTTCCCTCGATAGGGCTGATAACCAACTACATCGAGCCCGGCGGCCCAGGGATAAGGGTCGACGGTGGAATTTACGCGGGCTACACCATCCCGCCGTTCTACGACTCGCTCGCGGTGAAGCTGCTGACCTGGGGCAGGGACAGGATGGAGGCGATCATGAGGATGCGCCGCGCCCTTGACGAGTTCGTGATCGAGGGCATCCAGACCGTGATCCCGTTCCACAAGGTAATGATGAGGGACGAGGAGTTCATAGCTGGGCACCTGCACACCGAGCTGATCGCGGAGAGGAACATACTCGACAAGGTCAAGACTCAGGTGGACGCGGACAACGCCTGGAGGAAGAGCAAGGAGAACGTTCTTGCGAAGCTCGCAGCTAAGCCGGCTGAGGCTCCAGCGCCGGCAGGGGCGCCTGTGACCGACAAGAAGACGGTCGCGCTCGCAGCCGCGATTGCCTCGTACATCAACAGCAAGCCGCAGAGGCAGCCGGTGAGCAGCGGTTGGGTGATCTCAGGCAGAGTCAAGTCTGCCCGTTGAGCTGAGGTGTCACAGATGGCAAAGACAAGCAAGTTCCAGCTGAGCCTTGGGAATGTGCAGTACAGCGTCGACATAACCGAGCGCGCGTACGGGCTCTACGACGTCAAGGTCAACGACGAGCTTTTCAAGGTAAACATAGCCGACCTCATGTCCCCGTCCCTCCAGGCTGCGGGCGCAGCTGGTGGGGCAGGCGGCGCTGGGGGCGCACCCGCGGCGGGCAACCTCTGCGCAGCGATGCCTGGAACAGTTATGACGGTCAAGTGCAAGCCAGGCGACGAGGTCAAGCCAGGAGACGTCCTGCTGACCCTTGAGACGATGAAGATGGAGAACCCGATAAAGTCCAACAGGGCAGGCAAGGTGAAGGAGATCAAGGTGGCCCCCGGGAAGTTCGTGAACGTCGGGGACACCCTAATAGTGTTTGAGTGATGGAGGAGAAAAGAATGGCATACCAAACCCTACCAGAGAAATTCAAGGAATTGGCAGACTTTAAGGAGAAGAAGAAGCTGGGCGGAGGGAAAGAGGCTATCGACAAGCAGCACGCCGGAGGCAAGCTGACCGCGAGGGAGAGGATCGAGAAGCTCCTCGACCCGGGCAGCTTTGTCGAGATCGACGAGTTTGTGGTGCACAGGTGCTTTGACTTCGGCATGGAGAAGAAGAAGGTTTTCGGTGACGGGGTCGTCACGGGGTACGGCACAATCAACGGCAGGACCGTATTCGTCTACGCGCAGGACTTTACCTTCATCGGCGGCTCGCTTGGAGAGATGCAGGAGAGGAAGATCACAAAGGTACAAGAAATGGCTCTCAAGGCCGGTTGCCCGATAATCGCCCTAAACGACTCCGGCGGAGCGAGGATCCAGGAAGGAGTAAACTCGCTCGCAGGAGGAGGCGACATATTCTTCAGGAACGTCATGTCATCGGGCGTTATCCCGCAGATCACGGCGATCATGGGGCCATGCGCTGGGATCGCAGTGTATTCCCCGGCACTCGCAGACTTCATTCTGATGGTCAAGAAGACGAGCTATATGTTCATCACCGGGCCCAAGGTCGTCAAGGCGGCGATCGGCGAGGACGTTACCTTTGAGCAGCTTGGGGGCGCAGAGGCACATGCAAAGTTCAGCGGGAACATACACCTTGCATGCGAGAACGACGAGGATTGCCTGAAGCAAATCAAGACACTCCTGAGCTACCTGCCGTCGAACAACATGGACGACGCCCCCATCGTAGAGTGCGGCGACCCTCCAGACAGGATGGACGAAGCGCTGAACGAGGTCGTGCCAGCGGATCCGAAGAAGCCCTACGACGTCCACGACGTGATAAACTATGTCTTCGACAAGGGCTCCTTCTTCGAGCTCCAGCCAATGTACGCGCCCAACGCAGTGATCGGGTTCGCAAGGCTCAATGGCAGAAGCGTAGGCGTAATCGCAGACCAGCCGATGGTCTATGCTGGGTGCTTGGATATCGACTCATCCGACAAGATTGCAAGATTCATCAGGACATGCGATGCCTTCAACATCCCGCTGATCACCTTCGTAGACGTTCCAGGATACCTTCCAGGCACGAAGCAGGAGCACGGCGGCGTGATCAGGCACGGAGCCAAAGTCATCTATGCCTATTGCGAAGCAACCGTTCCGAAGCTGACGGTGATCATGCGCAAGAGCTACGGCGGAGGCTACATCGCGATGTGCAGCAGGCACTTGGGAGCAGACGTCGTCTTCGCGTGGCCCACTGCAGAGATCGCCGTGATGGGCCCCGAGGGTGCAGTCGAGATCATCCACAGGAACGAGCTCATGAAGGCAAAGACGCCCGAAGAGGTCAAGGAGATCACAAACAGGCTCGCCGCGGAATACAGGAACAAGTTCGCGAATCCGTACATCGCAGCGAACATGGGTTACGTCGATGCGGTGATCCTCCCGAAGGAGACCCGCCCCATGCTAATAAAGACGCTCGAGGCACTCTCGACCAAGAGGGACCTGCAGGTAAGGCCCCCGAAGAAACACGGGAATATCCCCCTCTAAATTTTTTATTTTTTACTAGATGCCCCACTCTCAATTTTTGACCTTGGGAATTCAGAGGACATGCCTCCTTTAGCTGGGCTGTTTGTTGCGCCCGTCAGGGTTTTCGATTCGATGCCAGGCAAATCCGCAATTTTTATCTACTTGGTGCCGCCTCCCTACAGCAAAAGGAGGAACCATCGTGAAGAGACCACTAGAGGGTATTAGAGTGCTGAGTCTGACAGGAGCCCTATTCGGGCCGTACTGCGGTATGATCCTGGCTGACCTAGGGGCCGAAGTCATCAAGGTAGAGAGGCCGGTATACGGCGACATGAACAGGGAGTGGGGACCGTTCTTCCCCAACGTCAAAGGACCTGACAAGAGCGCCTACTTTGTGAGCATCCACAGGAACCACAAAGGGATAACGCTCAACCTTAAGGATCCCAAGGCGAAGGAGATACTTAAGGAGCTCGTCAAGAGGAGCGATGTCCTGATAGAGAACTTCAAGCCTGGCACGCTCGACGAGTGGGGCCTCGGCTACGAGGACCTTAAAAAGGTGAACCCCAAGCTCATCTACGCCTGCGGCTCGGGCTTCGGGCACACTGGCCCGTACAGCAAGTGGCCGAGCTACGACATCATCGGGCAGGCGATGGGCGGATTCATGGACATGAACGGCTGGCCGGACAAGCCCCCGGCGCGAGCTGGCTCGTCCATAGGCGACATCGTGTCCGGGATGTTCCTGGCGATCGGCGTCCTGGCTGCGCTGAGGTACCGCGAGTGCACAGGCAAGGGCCAGAAGGTGGACGTTGCCCAGGTCGACTCGATGGTCGCCGTCCTCGAGAACGCCGTGGTCAGGTACACGCTCGAGGGGAAGATCCCGACCAGGATCGGCTCGAAGCACCCGACGATCACGCCGTTCGACATCTTCCAGGCGAAGGATGGCTATGTCGTGATCGCTGCGGGGAACGACGCGATATTCAAGAGGTTCTGCACGGCGATAGGCAAGCCTGAGTGGATAACCGACCCGCGCTTTGACACCAACCCGCACAGGTGCGCCAACGAGCAGGTGCTGAAGCAGATGATCGAGGAATACACAAAGCCCAGGACGAGGTGGGAGGTCGCGAAGCTCCTGCTGGAGAACGATGTGCCTTCTGCGCCGGTCTACAACGTTGGCGAGGCAGTCGACGACCCGCATGTCAACGCGA
>JARYLH010000035.1 GCA_029907755.1 Candidatus Methanosuratincola sp. | reverse complement strand
CCTGACGGCGGGCCGCTCCGTCCTGACTACTACTTGGATCTAGTCCTCTCCCAGAAGGGCGATTTCGTGCTTCTGGGCTTCAACTTGGAGGCGTTCGGCGAGTACTTCGGGGACCAAAGCGGCATCATGGACTTCCTCGAGGCACTCCCCGAGGAGGCACAAGAGAGGGGAGGTGCGGTATGGGCTACCCCGGGGGAGGCAGCCGAAGCCTTCGAGCCAAGGGGTGCAGTGGAGGCGAAGGACTACACCTCGGGGGCGGACTCTGAGAAGGACCTCTCCGCTTGGACCGGAAACGATCTGCAGCGGTACTGCCTGGAGAACTTGAGGTACCTATACCCTATGGCCAAGAAGTCCGTGGATGACCTGCGGATATGGAGGCTCATAGGTCAGAGCGACAACTTCCTTTACATGAGCCAAAAGCAGGGCGTGGACGGCGAGATACACTCCTACTTCTCGCACTTCAGCAGCCCTGTGGAGGCGTTCTCGACTTTCCTGTGGACCATCGCCGACTTCAGATCCAAGCTCTACGCAAAGCTCGGCGATGAGGCAAGGTCCTACAGGATCCTCTACGGCGACCTGCCGGACGCGCACGCATTCCACTTCTGTGCTGGGCTGGGCAAGCCTGTCGGGGTCAAGGCCACGAACCTGCACTCCCTGATGGCTGCCATCAAGTCGCTCGACGGGGGAGTCCTGCGGTTCCACCTGTCCAGGGGGGACCTCCGGCGTTGGGTCGGCGAGGTCCTCGGGCTGCCTAGGCTCGCCGAGGAGGTCAGGCATCTCGAGGGCGATGCTGACGCAGGGGACGTGAGCGAGAGGCTGATCCAGTCGATCTCATCAGCGATAGATGAGATGCAGTCGCAACTCCAGTCTGGAGGTGCCAAGTCTGCTAAGGCTGGAAAGCTGCACTGAGCGCTCAGAGATCCGGATGCCCGACACTGGCGTCACAGCATCCTGCGAGATCGAAGTCCGTACCGATCCTCTGACAGGCGCCGTAGCCCGGATAAACAGGGCAAGACAGGGGAGGCCGAGGCAGCAAGAGGCGACGCCCGTCCCGGAAGCCATGAAGGGCTGCCCTTTCTGCCGTGAGAACATTGAGAGCTCGACCCCGACGTTCACTCCTGATTTCTGCCAATCGGGGAGGATCAGGGCGGGCAGGGCAGTCGTCTTCCCGAACATGTACCCGCTCTCGCCGCTCCACGGCGTCGTCGTGTTCACGCCTGAGCACAAGCTGGAAATCAACGGCTACGGCCCCGAGGAGCTCGCAGACGGGATAATGGCGTCCGCAGCCTTCGCACGGGCAGCCTCCGAGAGGGGATATCCCTTCCACTTCCTGGGATGGAACCACCTCAGCCAGGCGGGCGCCTCTATCTTGCACCCGCATTTCCAGGTGATCGCAGGCAAGTCCCCGGTATCCTCTCTCAGGGAATGCATCGCCTCATGCAGGTCCTACCGCGAGAGGGAAGGGAGGTGTTTCTGGGACGACTTGCTCGAGTCGGAGGTCGGCTCTCAGAGGTACGTAGGGAAGACCCGCGGGTTCTCTTGGATTGCGCCGTGGGCTCCCACCGGGACTTGCGAGGTGATTGGCGTTCTCGAAGGGGAAGAACCCTCACTCCTCGAGCTCGAAACAGAATGCGTTCTTGGCCTAGCAGACGGCATCTCCAGGATCCTGAGGGGATACTGGGAGCTGGGCATCAGGTCGGTCACAATGGGCATCTTCTCCCTCCCACCGGGGCACGGGGAGGGCACGTTCAGGCTGCACGCGAGGATCATGGGCAGGTCTAGGCGAATGGGCTGCGACAGGGCCTTCCTCGAGCTGTATGGCTGGGAGGTGGGCTTGACCGAGTTCCCGGAGGAGTACGCCGCTTCGCTAAGAGGGTTCTTCTGATCATCCAAGCTGGGGGACCATCCTGGAACGGACAGAAGCGAACGCGGAAAGCAGCGCGCCCACGAGGGGGGCATCCTCGCCTAGTGGGGTCAGCACCACCTTGGGGGGCGAGTTGAAGCAAAGCCGGGGCAACGCTTCCGCAATGGGGTCGACCGTCAAAGAGGGGTTCTTAAGGGCAAGCCCTCCCCCGACCGTGATCGTCTGGGGATCGTACAGGTTCACGATGTTTGCGAACGCCTTGGCGTTGATCTCCGCCGCCTTCTCGATCACGAGCTTTGCGAAGGGGTCCCCTCCATACGCCGCGCTGAAGACCTCTTTTGCCTCTAACTCCCCTCCGCCCCCCCTCACCAGTTCGGCCAGCCTGCTCGCGCCGGTGAAGCCCCCGGACAGGTACCTTGCGTACTTGGGGATTCCGCTCCCCGAGGTGTAGGCTTCCCAGTGCCCAAGCCCGCCGCAGTTGCATTCGAGCCTCCCCTCCAGATCGATTATCATGTGCCCAACCTCGTGGGCGTTCCCGTCCTTCCCGAGCAGGACCCTGCCGTCAACAACTATCCCTGCGCCGATCCCAGTGCCGATCCCGATGTAGACGAGGTTCCCGATCCCCCTTCCCGCCCCGATCTCCCCCTCCGCCACGGCTGCCGCCACACAGTCGTTGAGAACCACCGCGTCCCTCCTGAACTCTGCCTCAATCGCGTCCTTGAGCGGCACGCTCTTGAGCGAGGCGTGGGGGGAGAACTCAATCGTCCCCTTCCTTATGTCAAGCCTCCCTGCCGCCCCGACGCCTATGCCCTCGACCTCCTCGAGATTCCCGCCGCAGACGTCCTTGATTATGCCGATCGCCTGAGAAACGAACCGGTCCGGGCTACCGCGCTCAACCCTCCGAACGGACCTCCTCAAGATCCTGCCGCCTTGGTCTCCCATGGCTGCCCTGATCCAGCTCCCCCCTATGTCCAGCCCAACCGCGTATTTAACCGTCATCGGAGGCCCGCCCTCGGCTTCCAGTTGTTGGCGTTGTACTCTTCCAGGACTTTTTTGTACAGATCGAGGGTCTGATCCGCGGTCGTGTCCCAGGAGAACTCCTTCGCCCTCGACTTTGCATTCTCCACCAGCCTTGCCATCAGCCCTTCATCTTCGAGGATCTTGGTGATGGCTCTCGCAAGCCCTTCCGGCGAACCGGATTGGAACTTGAGCCCGTCTTTCCCTTCCGTGATTATCTCGTCGAGGCCCCCTGTGTTGGAAACGATCACGGGGATCCCGAGCGACATGGCCTCCAGAACCACTATCCCGAACGGCTCGTAGAGGCTGGGTATGACCAGCACGGATGCCTCTTTGTAAATTGAGAGCAATGTCTCGTCGTCCACGTGGCCCAGAAAAGTCACCCTGTCGCTCACGCCCAGTTTCTTGGCGAGCCCCTCGAGGTAGGGCCTCATCGCGCCGTCGCCTACTATGATCACCCTGAAGTCCTTGTCCTTGAGGAGGCTGGCTGCCTCCACCAGCAGGTGCGGTCCCTTCTCGTAGACGAGCCTCCCGACGAAGAGCACGGTCTTCCCGTTTTTTCCACTCGAACCTTTGCGGTTAGACTTCGCCATCTTGGGGTCATACCCATTGTGGATAACTGAGATCTTGTCGATCGGACACCCGAGGCTCGAGTGCACCTCGTTCATCATGTACTTGCTGCAGCATATGACCCTCCATGCCTCGTAGGCGAGCCACCACTCCATCTCGTGGATGTGCCTCTCGCTATCGTTCGTCAGCACCTTCCTCCTGCCTAGCTCCGTTGCGTGAATCGTAGCCACGAGGGGGCGCCTCCACATGTGCTTGAGCGCGATTCCAGAATAGGCGGTCAGCCAGTCGTGGACGTGTATGAGGTCAAAGCTTCCAAGATCAGCGGCACACTCGACCATCAGCATGTTCAGCCCCTCTATCCAGGATACGAAGTCCGGATAACGCATCACATAGGGGTTCACCCTTACAATCTCCACGCCGTCAGCCCTCTCGCGCTTCTCCGAGGTGCCATCGGTGAAGCTGAGGACCGTCACGTCGGTGCCTTTCGACGCCAGGTGGATCGAAAGGTTGTGGACATGCCTCCCCAGCCCCCCGACTATGTGTGGCGGATACTCCCACGTTATCGTAAGGATCCTCAGTCCTGAATCCCCCTGTATGCCTCTATCAGTTCGTCGGCGTTCCTTGCTAAGACTATCCTGCGGCGCTCTACCCCGAAATTCTCCTTCAGGTGCTCTCTCATCTCCAGCGACTTGACGACGACCAGGTCAGCCCTGTTGAAACAATGCCTCTCGATGTCGAAGATGCCCATGCTGAGCAGAGAACCCAGTGCCTTTGATCTGGTCAGCTCTGTGGTGTAAACTGAAGTCACGAGGGGCGCCCCGAAGCAGGACTTGAGGTAGACCCCCGCGAGGCCGCTCACCCAGTCGTGGGTGTGCACAATGGGGAAGTCCCCATCTTCATGCACCGCTGCCGAGGCGGCCCTCACGAGGTCGATATTGAGCGCATGTATGTATGCGAGTATGTGCGGGCTGCTCCTGATCGACGAGGCTGACTTGAAGGTCCGAACCCCGTCTACCTCGGAGACCTCGTCCCTGTCGCCCCTTACAACGAGTGTGGTCCTGACCTTCTTGGCGATCTCGGGTAGGAGCGCTTTCAGCTCCTGGGAGAGCCCCCCGACGACCCAGGGCGGGTATTCCCAGCTTATGTGCATCACTGCCCTCATCTGGATTACCTGGGCCTAACTAAGTGTAGACGCTCCTTATCACGCATATCCCGAGCCTGCTAAGGTAGTATGCCGCCCCCCTGCACTCCACGTAGCCATAGGAGATGAGCTCCCTTACCGCGTTCTGTAGCTCTGGCTCTGACATGCCCGATGCGATCCTTAGCTCATCGAGGCTCTTAGCAGTAGCCGGATCCACCGAAGAGACGTTGTGCATGGCTATTAGTAGCCTCATCGAAGGAGCCAGCTCATAGATGTCATTCATAGTAAATGATCATGGCGGGGGCTCTAAAATAAGTTGTGATCGCCCTTCCCTCCCCCGCCCTGCCTTTCAGACCCCTCGGGCTTTAGGTACAAAACTCCGAGCGGAGGCAAAGTCAAGGACATCGAGTACCTCCGCCCGTGGGACTCCGCCTCTTCCGCCTCAACGCTGCCGAAGTTGCCCCACCCTGAACCGCCGTATGCGACCGCGTCGCTGTTCAGCAGCTCCCTCCACCTCCCTCCCCTGTCGACTCCGACCCGGTAGTTCTCCCTCGGCACGGGGGTGAAGTTGCAGACGACTAGCACGACCTCCCCCGCCCTGCCCTTCCTCTCAAAGCTTATGACGCTCTGCTCATAGTCCCTGAAGTCCACCCATTCGAACCCCCCTTGCTCGAAATCAAGCTCGTGCAGAGCCGCTTCCGACGCGTACGTCGAATTCAGGTCTTCCACCCATCTCCTCACGCCGGCGTGCATTGGATGGGAGAGGAGGTGCCAGTCGAGCCCCCTTTCGTGGTACCACTCGTTCCGCTGCCCGAACTCCCCTCCCATGAAGATCAGCTTCTTCCCCGGGTGCGCGTACATGTAGCCGAGCAGCAGCCTCAGGTTGGCGAACTTCTGCCAGTCGTCTCCGGGCATCTTCCCGAGGAGCGAGCGCTTCCCGTAGACCACTTCGTCGTGGGAGAGCGGCAGCACGAAATTCTCCGAGAATGCGTACCAGATGCTGAACGTTATCGTGCTGTGGTGGTATTTCCTGAAGATCGGGTCCTTGGAGAAGTACTCGAGCGTGTCGTGCATCCACCCCATGTTCCACTTCATCCCGAAGCCCAGCCCCCCGGAGTAAGTCGGCCTGGAGACCATTGGCCAGGCTGTGGACTCCTCGGCTATCATCTGGGCGTCGGGGAAATCCCTGTAGACCGCCTCGTTCAGATCCCTGATGAAGGATATCGCCTCCAGGTTCTCCCTCCCACCGTGCTCGTTTGGGGTCCACTCGCCCTCCCTCCTCGAGTAGTCGAGGTAAAGTATGGAGGCGACAGCGTCTACCCTAAGCCCATCTGCGTGGTACTTGTCCAGCCAGAACGATGCGCTGCTGATCAGGAAAGACCTGACCTCGCTCTTCCCGTAATCGAAGATGTAGCTCCTCCAGTCCGGGTGCCACCTCTTCCTCGGGTCCTCGTACTCGTAGAGGTGCGTGCCGTCGAAGTACCCCAAGCCGTGAGCGTCGGTGGGGAAGTGGGAGGGGACCCAGTCCAAATAGACCCCCTTCCCCGCCTGGTGGACCCGATCAATGAGGCGCATCAGGCCCTGGGGCTCTCCGTACCTCCCCGTCGGTGAGAAGTAGCCTGTGGTCTGGTACCCCCATGATCCGTAGAACGGGTGTTCCATGACCGGCAGCAGCTCGAGGTGGGTGAACTTGGACTCCTCCAAGTACCTTGGGATCTCCTTGGACAGCTCGGAATAGGTGGGCCAAGAACCGTCCCCCCTCCTCTTCCACGACCCCAGGTGGCACTCGTATATTGATATCGGGGAACTGTGCGAGTTGAACTCCCCCCTTCTTTTCATCCATTCCCCGTCCGACCAGCCATACTCAAGGCTCCAGACGACCGAGGCTGTTGCAGGCGGGACCTCAGATCTGAATGCAAAAGGGTCAGCCTTGTCGAAGCAACGCCCGTCCCCGCACACCACCCTGTACTTGTAAAGGGATCCTTTGGAAACCCCTGGCAGGAACCCCTCCCATATCCCTGAACCGTCCCCCCTCGGAAAGAGCCTGTGTACGGGCTTCCAGCTGTTGAAGTCTCCGATCACGAAGACTCCGTCTGCATTAGGCGCCCAGACCCCGAACTGGACCCCCGATTCCCCGTCCCATTCCGCCAGGTGTGCCCCCAGCTTATCATAAAGCCTGCTGTGCTTGCCCTGCCTGAAGAGATAAATGTCGAAATCGGTCAGCAGCGAATGCGCCTGCACATCCTTTCGCCTGCAATCTCCACCGCTCTTGGCATCCATCTGAATTCCCTTTGATATCATATAATGTCAAGTATGCCTTTTATTGGGATCCATGCATTCTCAGGCCTGTTGTTGACCTCGTACTCCAGCTCGTAAAATGCCTTCTCTAGCATGAATGCCTCGAGGAGGGCCTGGATCCCTTCTCTGCCCTTGGGGATCAGTTCTGAACCCTTTAGCTCCGACGCGTACTTCTGCAGAAAAACCTTGGCGCAGCAGATGTACCAGGCTCTCGCCCAGCCTTCAAGCAGTCCCTTCTCGGCTCCCGCGTCCAGCCCGCGTTCCATCGCAGTGCATGCGGCGTAGTGCAGCGACCTCAGCATCCCCGCCACGTCGACAAGGGGCGACTTCTTTATCCTCCTCTCGCTGAGCGCCCTTGTGGGCTCGCCTTCGAAATCTACTATCACCACGTCCTTTCCGGTGAAAAGCACCTGCTGAAGGTGGTAGTCTCCGTGGATCCTCCCCCTCGGCGCGTCTACCTTCAGTTGCCTGAGGCGCCTCAGCTTCTCGTCGATCTTACCGAGCCGCTCGTAAATCGATTGGAACCTCTTCCTCTCTTCCTCCCCCAAAGACGACCTCATTCTTGGCGATCTGATTATGCGCCTTATGTAGCTCGAGAGTCCTTGGTACAGCGAGTACTGGTACAGGTAATTGAATTTTTCCGGGGCAAAATCGGAATTTTCGCCGCCCGTGAAGAGGCATTTGTGGAGTTCCGCGGTCCTCACGGCAAGGAGCTCCACAAGTTCCAGCGTGCTTCTCCCAATCAGCCCGGCCATCTCTTCGGGTAACGGCGCGTCGCTGAAAATGAAGTCCAATGCAAGCGTCATCTCCTGCGGCCTTGTGGCTTTTATTCGCGTGAAGTACCCCTCAAGTTCGTTCAGGAGAATGCTCCAGCAATCGCCCTTGTTTGGGATGAATTCTTGGAGGGATGCGATCACAGCGGGCTCGGCACCACTCTCTTGGTACGCGATGCACCCTAGCAGGCCTGGGGCATTCGGGAACGAGTTGCCGTTCAGGTGATCTAGGATCTCGACCTCGGGGTTCTTCCCCTCCTCTGCCTTCCTGTAGATCTTGAGTATTGCCTTCCCGCCGAGCAGAATCGAGGTGTTGCGCTGGTCCAATCGTGGCGAGATGTCGATCTCATCGAGCCTTATGCCTTTCAGGGTCTTGAACCTCTCCCTCAGAGCTATCTTGATCTCGGCGTTTTTGCCCCTCATCCCCTTCCTTCTAATTATATTGAGCAGTGTTTTGGCGAATTCCCCAGTGGCAGACGCATCGCATAGGACGCCGCTCCCCGAATCTGACCTGATTTTCGCAATGATGAGCTCGGGCGCCCTCTCTGAGACCTTCAGCTTCTCTTCAGGATCGTCAACATAAGCGATGGGGAGCACATAGGGCTCGGGGAGACCGAGGGAGTAGAAGACGTCGATTATTGCGATCCCCTCGAATCTGTGCGTGCCGTCTTCAAGGCGGACGACGTCCCTGATCTTGATCCAGTCTATTTCCCTGTGTTTGCCCAAGAACCATCTCTGCTCCAGCAGGAATGCAGGAAGGACTTCGCCCTCAAGCCTCTCTAGCGTGCTTCTTGAGCCAAGCTCTCCGGCATCCTTCACGGCGATCTCTGTCTTTGTGATTATCGGTTTCGCCACTTCTTTTGAGATGGAGAATACGTAGTACCCGTATGGATCGAAGGTCAGGATGTACCCGGACTTCCCGATCTTCGGGAATTGGGCATTCCCGAGTATCTCCTTTGGGGTGTGCCCTTCATAGCCCGAAAGGTCGAGCTCGACTACCTGCGGCTTTTTCGAGAGGTTCGCCACGACCAGCACCCTCTCGTCCTGGTATTTCCTGATGAACGCCAAGATCTTGCTGTTTTCAGGGTAGAGGAACTCGATCTCGCCCCTCCCGAATGCCTTGAAGTGCTTCCTTACGTTTATCGCCCGCTTCATCCACCAGAAGAGGGACGACTGGTTCTTCTTCTGGTTCTCGACGTTGACCGCCTCATAGTGGTACTCCGGATCCACTATCACGGGGAGGTGCAGCTTCTGGGGGTTCGCCTTGGAGAAACCGGCGTTCAGCTCCGCGGACCACTGCATGGGCGTCCTGACCCCGTTCCTGTCGCCGAGGTAGAAATTGTCGCCCATCCCGATCTCGTCACCATAGTATATGACGGGCGTCCCCGGGAGCGTGAGCAGGAGCAGGTTCATAAGCTCCATCTTCCTCCTGTCGTTCTCCATGAGCGGGGCGAGCCTCCTCCTGATCCCCAGGTTGATCCTCGCCTGCTTGTTGTTGGTATACGCCCTGTACATGTAGTCCCGTTCCTCGTCTGTGACCATCTCGAGTGTGAGCTCATCATGGTTCCTGAGGAAGAGCGCCCACTGGCAGCCCTCCGGGATGCCTAGCGAGCTCTCCAGTATGTCGACTATCGGGAACCTGTCCTCGAGGAATATTGCCATGTACATCCTCGGCATGAGCGGGAAGTGGAATGCCATGTGGCACTCGTCCCCTTTCCCGAAGTACATCATCGCGTCGGAGTGCCACTGGTTCGCCTCGGCAAGCAGCATCCGGTTCTTGAATTTGGAGTCGATGTGCCTTCTCAGTTCCTTCAGGAACTGGTGGGTCTCGGGCAGGTTCTCGCAGTTGGTCCCCTCCCTCTCGAAGAGGTAAGGGACAGCATCCAGCCTCAGACCGTCCACACCTAGCCCCAGCCAAAAGTCGACGACCTCGAAGATCTTCCTCCTCACCTCCTCGCTGTCGTAATTGAGGTCGGGCTGGTGGGAGTAGAATCTGTGCCAGTAGTACTCGCCGGAGACAGGGTCGAGTGCCCAGTTCGAGGTCTCGAAGTCCTTGAATATTATCCTAGCCTCGCCGTACTTGTTCGGGTCGCTGCTCCATACGTAGTATTCCCTCTTGGGGGATCCTTTCTTGGCCCTCCTCGCGGCCTGGAACCACGGGTGCTGGTCCGAGGTGTGGTTGAGTACGAGCTCGGTTATCACCCTCATCCCCCTCTCGTGCGCTGCCCGGACAAACTCTTTGAAGTCCTTCAGCGTGCCGTACCTCGGGTCCACCCCGAAGTAGTCGGATATGTCGTAGCCGTCGTCCTTCATCGGCGATGGGTAAAACGGCAGGAGCCATATCGCCGTTACGCCTAGGTCGCTGAGGTAGTCCAACTTCTTCGTTAGTCCCTTGAAGTCCCCTATCCCATCCCCGTTGCTGTCAAAGAATGACCTCACGTGGAGCTCGTAGATTATCGCGTCTTTGTACCAGAGCCCATCTCCCTCTGATCCGTTTTCCATGGTTACAACAACAACCTGCCCGCGGTCTCTTTCTTTAACAGTAGTTCTATCGATCACCGAAAACTTTCCTGGATTTTATTTTTATGCTTATGAACTAAACCCGAACCCTGGGGCTCTGATTTATCCTCTTTGCTGACGCCTTTTTAAGCTATTCATCGCTAAGCCAATCGTGCCTGTCCCCCCAACAAGCCCTGGCGCTATGACCGCCCGGGCTCAACAGCAACAAGCGAATTACCTTTAAATAAAATGACTTTCAGATCCTATGATGGTGTTTTCATCTGTTGGCATCTGCGTCGCAGGCAATAGACTACGCCTGGCTCCTGGATCAGCTGAAGCTCATCGGTTTTCATGCTGCCGTCTTTTCAGCGATCATTATCTTGGGTTACGTAGTCGGGAGGCTGGTCGGGGAGATTGTGGGGAGGTCTGTTGAGAGGTTCGGTTTCGATGCCACCATGAGAAAGACAGCGATCGGCAGGGCGGTGCTGAAATCCGGATTCACAGCTTCAGAATTAATGAAGTCCGTCAGCAAATGGCCCATATACATAGTCAGCTTGCTGTTTGCCCTTGAGAGCCTCAACATCCCTTACCTTGAGGGCCCGGTCAATGCCGTCCTTAATTTCATACCCAATCTCGTCATCGCCTTGGTCATATTCATCTTTGGGGGGGTCCTCTCAGACTGGGCCGGCGAGATCGCAAAGAAGAGCTTCTCCCACGAGGGCAGCCCGGCCTTCTACACGGATCTGTTGGGGAATCTGTTGAAGCTGGTCCTGTATTTCGTTGTGATCACCATTTCGCTGACTGAGCTTGGGGTCGACGTCACCATCCTGAACATAATCGCCCAGGCATTCGCGTGGGGAGTTGCCATATTTGTGGGCGTCTCCGCAGGCATAGTTGTGGGCTGGCTCCTGAAGGATCGGCTGAAAGACATCCTGCCTGAATGACGCCATGTTCACATGCCCCTAGATCTTCCGGACTCTCGAGTGATCTGGGCGAACTCTGCGAGCCTCTCATTGCACAAGAGGTCTCCCGTCATCTTCCATAGGTAGTTGTTCAAGGGGGAAGATGGCACGTTCAACCTGGCCTCGCTCCCCAGGTTCAGCACATCCTGCATCGGGACTACGCAGAGCCTTGACCTGGAACCCATCGCCAGCCTCACCATCTCGGCGCTGACCTCCTCCTCCCCGACCCTCCTGCCGAGGTACCTGAAGAGGTTATCCTTAACCTCCTGCGTCGCCTCTTCCCTGAACCAGCCCCTGACCGTGTTAGTGTCGTGGGTCCCTGTGTACGAGACCGAGTTGGGCTCGTGGTTCTCGGGCAGGTATGGGTTGTCTGGCTTGCCGTCAAATGCAAAGATGAGGACTTTCATGCCTGGGATCCCAAGGTCCTTTATCGCAGCCTTCACGTCCTCTGTTATCACCCCCAAGTCCTCTGCCACGAAAGGCAATGAGGGGAACCGCCTCCTGAGCGTCTCGAAGAACTCCTCCGAAGGGGCTTTCACCCACCTGCCGTTCATCGCAGTCTTTTCGGCAGCGGGCACCTCCCAATATGCGAGTAGACCCCTGAAGTGGTCGATCCTGACCAGGTCGAACATCTCTGCGTTGCGCTCTATCCTGCGCATCCACCACTCGAACTCGGTCTCCCTCAGCCTTTCCCAGTCGTAGACCGGATGCCCCCAAAGCTGCCCTGTCTCGCTGAAGTAATCGGGGGGGACCCCGCTGACGAAGAGGGGCCTGCCTCCGCTGTCGAGCTTGAACAGCCTTGTGTTCGTCCAGACATCGACGCTGTCGTGGCTCACGTAGAAAGGGAGGTCGCCGAATATCCTGATCCCCTTCCTCCTGCAGTGTTCCTTCAGAAGCCGCCACTGCCTGCATGCGATGTACTGCACGAACCTGTGGAATTCTGCCCCTTCGAGCCTCTCCTTCGCCGACTCGAGATCTTCTGGCGCCCTCCTCCTCAGCCCCTCAGGCCATAGATACCAGGGCAGCCCGGATTCTTCCCTGAGCGCCGTAAAGACCGCGTAATCATCAAGCCAGTACGCATTCCGGGCACAGAAGTCCTCATACTCGCCTGAAAAGGCGCCCCCCTTCTCCGAGAAGATCTTGTAGGCTTTCTTCAGGATCTCGAGCTTTGCGTATTGGACTGACCTGTACCGGATCCTATCGCTTTCGGGGACCATGATCGCG
>JARYLH010000034.1 GCA_029907755.1 Candidatus Methanosuratincola sp. | reverse complement strand
GCTTGGCAGGAGAAGGGGTTTCTTCTGGCCTTCTTCAGAGATTTACGGCGGGGTCGCAGGTTTTCTGGACTTCGGCCCCATGGGTGCGATGCTCAAACGGAATATCGAGAGGCGCTGGAGGGAGGTGTTCATACACCGGCACCATGGGCTGGTTTACGAGATCGAGACTCCTGTGATAATGCCCGCCAAAGTATTCGAGGCGTCAGGGCATGTGGAGAATTTTACCGACGTAATCGTGGAGTGCATGCAATGCCATAAGCGGTTCAGGGCAGATCATCTCATACTTGAGCAGGTCGGCGAGGTCAAGGGCATAGAAGGGATGACGACTGAGGAGCTCGATGCACTCATCTTGGAAAAGGGCGTGAGGTGCGCTGATTGCCAAGGTCAGCTCAGCAAGATCTCGAGGTTCAACCTGCTTTTCAGGACGAATATCGGTCCCTATTCAGAAAATGTCGCCTACCTGAGGCCCGAGGCTGCCCAAGGCATGTTCGTCAATTTCAAGGGGATTTTCAACTCGATGAGGGAGCGCCTCCCCATGGGGTTGGCCCAGATTGGGAAGGTCGCACGGAACGAGATCTCACCCCGACAGGGCCCGATCAGGCTCAGGGAGTTCACAATAATGGAGGTCGAGTTCTTCTTCGACCCGAGATCCCCTGAATGTACACTAATAGGTGATGTGGCAAATGTGAAGCTGAGGCTCCTCACCGAGGAAATGGTAAAGTCAAAGGCGTCGGAACCCATGCAGGTTTCGGTGTCTGAGGCACTGAAGGAGGGTTACATCAAGACCGAATGGCTCGCCTATTTTATGGCACTCTCATCGAAGTTCATTTCCGAGCTTGGAGCCCCTGTCGAGTCGCAGATGTTCATCGGTAAGCCCCCCGAAGAGAGGGCTCACTACTCTGCCCAGACCTTCGACCAGCTGGTCAAGCTTGAGCGGTGGGGATGGGTAGAAGTCTCGGGCCACGCCTATCGTACTGACTACGACCTCTCACGCCATATGCAATACAGCGGTCAGGACATGTCAGTCTTCAGGAAGTTCGATTCCCCTGTAAAGGTGAAAGTTCTCGCTGCCAGGCCCAGGGTAGACGCAATAGGTGCAGATCACGGCAAGAATACGGGCAAGGTACTCTCTGTGATCAAGGGCACAGACGCCTCCACGCTCAGATCCAGGCTCTCCTCCGGCCCTGCTGAGATCGAAGGGGTTCTTATTAAGCCGGAGTATGTCGAGTTCTACGAGAAGGAAGAGGCACAGTCCGGTGAGCGCTTCATTCCGCACGTTGCAGAGCCTTCCTTCGGTGCTGACAGGCTCACTTACTTGGCACTCGAGTGCGCATACTCTGAGCGGGAGGACAGGGTCGTGCTGAAGCTCCCCCCATCTATTGCGCCAGTCTCTGTTTCGGTCTTCCCGCTTGTAAATCGTGACGGAATAAGGGAGAAGGCATACAGCATATACCGCGACCTAAAAGACGCGGGTCTCATTGCCGAATTCGACGACTCCGGCTCGATTGGGAGGCGCTACGCGAGAGCGGACGAGATAGGTTGCCCATTCGCGGTCACTGTTGATTACCAGAGCCTCCAGGACGATACAGTGACAATCCGCCTCCGCGATACTTGGGAGCAACGGAGGGTCCCAATCGGTGAGCTCAAGGGATTCCTTCAGGGATTTCTCCTGATGCGTTAGCCTTAAAATGGTATTGAGCCATATCCTTCCACTGGTGATGGTGAGCATGTCAAAGCCTCCTGAAAAGCGCCTCCGTATGAGGAGAAAGGAAGACACAGACAAGGGAATAGGCAAGCTGAACCCGTCGACCATGAAATACCTCCAGATAAACGAGAAATTCGAGGTCGTCGTGGCTGGAAAAAAGAAGATGGAGCTCAGGGCCCTACCCTTCCCTGACATCCCGGAAAACGAGGTCTGGGCTAACGCAGAGGAGATGCGGGTGCAGGGTCTAGCCGACAACTCGATAGCGACGATCAGGAAGATCTAGCCGGTTATCTGCCCCTTCATTTTTGCATACGCTGAAGCCTTTATTCCCGCCATCGCGCCCTGCCCTGCGGCCAAGATCACTTGGTGGCTCTTGCCCGTACAATCGCCCGCGGCAAAGACGCCGGGCATGTTCGTTTCCATTTCTTCGCCGGTTTTTATGAACCCCTTTTCATCCACTTCGATCCCAGCCCTCTTCAGGATCTCGACAGTTGGGACTGATCCTACAGCTATGAACGCTCCGTCCACCGCCAGCTTTTGCTGGGCTCCACCTTTCTCAATCACGATGCCTTCCAGCCTATCCTTGCCCAGCAATTCCAAAACCCTCGCACCAGTGAGCGGCTCGATCCCGAGTTCCCTGATCTTTGCCAAATAGCTATCATCGGCAGTGATCCCCTCCTCCCCGACCACCCAAACTATCTCCCCAGCAAGCGTCGAAAGGTACAGTAGATCGCTTGCAGCCTCATTACCGCCCCCAATCACAGCCACCTTCTTGTTCCTGAAGAAGAACCCGTCGCAGGTGGCGCAGTATGAGATCCCCCTGCCGAGCAGCCTATCCTCCCAAGGTATCTGCAACTTCCTCTGCCTTAGCCCTGTGGCGATCACCAGTGCCTTGGAGGTGTAGCGATCGTTTGCGGTAATGACTTCCTTGGCCTCTCCCGAGAACTTGATTTCCCTAGCGCCTTCTCCTTGCCTTATTATAGAGCCGAACTTCTCCGCTTGCTTTGCAAACCTTGATATCAGTTCTGCCCCAGAGATCCCTTCTGGGAACCCTGGGTAATTTTCGATCATATGGGCGTAAGTGGCCCTGCCGCCTATGATCGCCTCCTCCAGAACGACCGTCCTAAGGCCCTGCCTTGAAGAATAGATCGCAGCTGCAAGCCCCGCAGGGCCTGAGCCGATTATAAGCACGTCGCACTCCATATTTCCCACCTTTCCAGAAGCCTAGATCCTGAACTACAATTGTGCCTTTAGCCTAAAATCTCTTCCCGGTTCAGATTCCTATTTCGAGAACGCTTCACCCAGTTTCGTTAGGTCACATGATCGGAAAATTATTTTTTCGTGCCGTTCTAGTATTTTTATTTAATTAGGTGCTTTTATAACTAAAACTTTATTAAAGGCTTTGACTTCTTTTAGCACGTCCTTTAGGGGATGTTTGGTTTGACCTATCAGAAAGAGCTGAGCGATCTTGAAAACAAAGCCTACCGAAAGTCGCTGGATCTCCTCACTGACCACGCAAGGAAAGTCCAGGATGTTGTGAGATCGTTGGTACTGATGATTGATGATTACGCTTCATCGAGGGGCAATATGGCGGAGTACTACGAGGAAGTCTCAAAACTAGAGGAAGAGGCAGACGAGATAAAGATAGAGTTGATAGACACGCTTACAAAGTCAGCCCCTGGGCTCCTCTACAGGGAGGACTTCCTCAGACTAATGTTCAATGTTGAGAAGATCGCCGAGATCGCCCAGACCATTTCAAGGCTCATACTGAAGCTATCTAAGAGTAATCTTGGGGTTGATCCGACGATTGCCGAGGGTCTTGTCTCGCTTGCAAGCGAAACCTTGTCCGCTTATGAAAAGCTCAGGAGCTGCATTATGGCATTGGCGATGAATCCGATGTACGCGCTGAAGCTAGTTGGTGATGTTCACTCCGCAGAAAACAAGGTCGATCTCATGCAGCAGGATCTCGATCTCCGGATCATAATGGACGTTAAGGACCAGGGCTACGTGCTGATCTGCAGGGACTTGGTGGCAAACCTAGAGCTTATGGTAGACACCATGAGGGACGCTTCAGACGACGTCAGAGTGCTCGCACTGCACCGCGTGCTTTGAGCTAACCCAAGCCTCAGGCCCCTTTCTCGGGAACGCGGGACCTCGCTGACGAATGATGCCGCGCCGGCGATTAGCAGGCTCGAACAGAACATCAACATCCCGGCGGTCGGTTTTTTGGATGCAGCCATGTTTGCAGGGGCGCTGAGCCCTATGAAGAAAAGGCTGCGCCCTCAATTACTTCAATTGTGCATGGTATCCCCAATGGGGTCGTCTGGAACATTTCAACAAACACAGAAACAAGCAGATCTGCCCAATTAGGGGAATGTGTAAAATCGTGGGTGTGGCGGCATTTGGCTTCTTCGAACCGGTCCCTTGGCTGACAAACTTTAATTGGCGGTCTGACATACTCTAGAAAAGCTACTCTCCATTTCTGGTGCATTGCGATGGCATCCTCCCTGCCGGTGGCAACAATCATCGGATCCCGGATCATCGTTCTCTCAAAAGCTCAGGGAGCTAAGCTCTACAAGGAGGGCTTTTTCGGAAAGCCGGTAAATGTCCACAAGCCAAAGGACACCGAGGTCGACGCACCCCTCGAGCTATCCATGTTCGAAGCAAACTACCTCCTTGAGAAAGGGCGGATATCCGTCGAGTCGGGCGGTCGCACGATTTCATCAGAGGAACTGGCGCGGTTCTCAAGAGAGAACTTCAGGCTTTTTGACGAGCTCTACGCTGTTTACAAAGATCTGCGCGAGAAGGGGTATGTCGTAAGGCCCGGCATGAAATTTGGATCTGATTTCGCAGTCTATGAGTACGGCCCGGGAATCGATCATGCCCCGTTTATTATACACGTCCTCCCCAGCTCGGCTGAGGTCGATCCCATCGAGATAGTAAGGGCGGGGCGCCTCTCCCACACCGTGAGGAAGAAGTTCATACTCGCCACCCTTGACAGGCCAAGAGGCAAGGTGCTTTACTTCATGTTCATGTGGTGGAAGGCCTAGCGCCCCTTCTCCCAAAGCCTGCGCAGGGTCACTCCGTGCCTTCGCTCCAACCCCTCACATAAGCCTCCTGTTCCCTCGTCATCGTGTCGATTCTTACGCCCATCGTATCCAGCTTCAGCCTGGCCACCTCTCTGTCGATCTCCTTAGGCACATCATATACGTCTGGCTTGAGGCCTCTCCCCTCCCTGATTATGAACTCAACAGAGAGTGCCTGGTTTGCAAAGCTCATGTCCATCACCTCGCTCGGGTGCCCTTCTGCAGCGGCTAGGTTAACCAGCCTCCCCTCTGCAAGAAGGTAGATCTTCCTCCCGTCCTTCATCAGATACTCGTCAACGTTCTGCCTGAGGCGCCTTCTCTCGGAGGCCTCTTCCCCAAGCGCACCAGTGTCGATCTCAATATTGAAGTGGCCTGTATTTGCGAGGATCGCCCCGCCCTTCATCGTCCTGAAGTGTTCCTTCCTGATCACGCTTTTATTCCCTGTGGCAGTGACGAATATGTCCCCTATCTTGGCGGCTTCGTCCATGGGCATCACCGCGAACCCGTCCATGACTGCCTTAAGCGCCCTCATCGGGTCGACCTCAGTGACAATCACCCTGGCACCCATGCCCCTTGCCCTGTTGGCCAGCCCCCTGCCGCAATGGCCGTAGCCTGCGACTACAAAATTCTTGCCAGCCAGCAGGACATTGGTGGCCCTCATTATCCCATCAAGGGTGCTCTGCCCCGTCCCATAGACATTGTCAAAGTCCCACTTCGTCTCGGCATTGTTTACGGCTATTACTGGGTACTTCAGCACCCCGTTCGCCGCCATAGCCTTGAGCCTGACGACCCCCGTGGTGGTCTCTTCCGTCCCCCCGATCACCTTCGAGATTTTGCCTTCTCCGGAGTGGAGAATCGTGATCAGGTCTGCCCCATCGTCCATCGTTATCTGGGGCTCCTTGTTGAGCACCTCCTTCAGGCAACCGTAGTACTCTTCTTTTGTCTGCCCCCTCCAGGCGAAGACGCTGACACCTTCCTCTGCCAGAGCTGCGGCCACTTCGTCCTGAGTGGAGAGCGGGTTGGAACCGGCAAGTGCAACCCTGGCACCCCCGTCGACGAGGGTCCTGATGAGGACTCCGGTTTCCTTGGTAACATGCAGGCAAGCCGCGATGGTTGCCCCTCTGAGCGGTGTTTCTTCAGAGAACCTCCTCCTTATGCTCATCAGGACCGGCATGTGGTCCTCTGCCCACCTGAGTAGGTTCTTGCCGCTGCCGGCAAGACTGGGATCCTTAACCTTATACAAGATATGCGCCCTCCAAACTGGGCAATAATGTCCCAGGTCATATAAAAAGAATCAGCCTTAGCTCAGGGCTATAGCCTTTGCAGGACCTTCGCGTCAAGCTTGACTCTCTGTATCTCTGCGAGCGGAATCTTCAGCCTTGCCTCTTCCGCAGTCGTGTACTTGACAGGCAAGCCTTTGTCGATCCACTTCTCCCTTATCGCCGCCTCAAGCTCCGGGTCTTCAATATTCGGGCTGAACACCTTTTTTACAAGCCCGACAAGCTCTGCGTTCCGAATCCATTCGCCAGGGGGGACCGTGTGGGTGTCGTCGTAGGCTTGGTGCACTTCGATCGAGTCCAGCCTCTCGCCTGCCAAGGCCATGTAGTCCCCCTTGGAAAGGGCTTTTGTGATGTAGATATAATGCAGGAATTCGTGGGCCGTGCACGCCCTGAGTATGTCCTCGCGTGCGAGTATCACAAATGGCACAGAGAAAACAACGCAAGGCTGGAGCTCCCCCCGATACTCCATTATCTTGCAGGCCGCGTATATGACGGCGCCAGCGAATGTCGATGCGGGGTACCTGATTATCGTCAGGGCTGGCTCGAAGAACACGGGTGGATATTGCAGACCCGACGCTCCTTCGGTCTCCCGCAGAGCCTTCTCAAGCAAAGGCAGCCTCTCGAAGAAGGAGGTGAACTCCTCTTTCCCTATTATCCCCTTCTCCCCGTATTCGTAAACCTTGTCGAAGTTAATCCTCCTTTCGAGAGACATTTTAGGGCACTAGAATGGTGTTTTGCTTTCCATTGCCTTGACGAGGAGCTCCACGCAGCCCTCAAGGTCTTTCTTCGATATTACCTCGCTGAAGCTGTGGACATACCTTGAGGGGATCGATATGCATGCCGAGGGGATCCCTGACTGGGACATCTGGATTGCTGCCGCATCTGTCGTGCCACCTTCCAGCACTTCGAGCTGGTACGGTATGCCGCTTTTCTCCGCCAGCTCCATGAGCCATCCCCTCACAAGCGGGTTTGCGATCATCCCTCCGCCGAGCGAATCTTTCCTCCCGTCTGCGACCACTATAGTAGGCCCCTTCCCCAGCCTCACAGGGGCGTCCTGCTCAGAGAGCTCTGGGTGATCCCCAGCAATTGTGGTATCGATCGCAATGCCGATGTCCGGCTTCACTGCGTTGGCGCTCATCGTGGCGCCCCTGAGCCCTACTTCCTCTTGGACCGTGAAGACTGCGACAACCTTGTTCTCCGGGTTTGCCTTCTTCAGGGCCTCGATAAGCACGTAGCAGCCCGCCCTGTCGTCCATGGCTTTGCCGACGACAAGGTCGTTCTCAAGCTCGGTCAGCCCCCTTATGAAGGTAATCGGCGTACCGACCCTGACCCCGTATCCTTCAAGCTGTTCCTTGGTCGCACCTGTGTCTATGAACATCCTGTCGTACGTCACGAGCTGCTTTCTCTCCTCGTCCTTCATCACATGGACTGCCTTGCAGCCGATCACCCCTTGCACCTTCTTCTTCATCCCATGGATTAGAACCCTCTGTGCCGGCAAGATCTGATCCGCTATGCCACCAAGCTTGGCGAACCTGATGAACCCCTTCTCATCAATGTGCTTCACGATCAACCCGATCTCGTCGGTGTGCGCTGCCACCATCAACGTCCGTCCGCCGCTGCCTTTCTCTGCGAAGAGGTTCCCGAATTTATCCTCGTAAGTCCTGACCCCAGACACCTGGAGCTCTTCCTTGATCACGGCGGCTACCCCGTACTCCGAACCTGTAACCCCGTGAGCCTCACTCAACCTGCGCAACAATTCCAGATCCATTTCTCTCCCCTTCCCTTGCCTTAACTCCTGATCCTGCCCTGCGTTTTTAACTCTGTCGGCAGGAGTATCCTTCTTGCAGGATGGGCGTCTTGAATTCCACTACCTCAGCCAAGGATTCATGCCCCTTCCTGCCCCTCAATCTTGACTTCGATCTCTTCCTCCCCGATCTTTATCCTGAACCACTTGACCTCTTTCCTCTTTGCTTGGTCATTGGAGCTGAAGGACTTTAGCTCTCCTCTGAAGAATGCGAGCGCAAGCTGCGGGAAGAGCAGATACGTAAGCAGGTCCTCCTCCTTCTTCGCTAGGCGCTTGACGTCCTCAGGGATGTCCTTCAACGTTGGAAGCTTTGGCGGATCAATCTGTTTCACTGATTCCACAAGCTGCCTGCTTATCTCCCCGGGGGGCCTGCCATAAAAGCCCCTCACGTAGTCCTCCAGCTCCTTTATCACCGGATCGTACCTCTTGCCGGTTATTACATTCATCACCGCCTGGGTGCCTACGATCTGGCTCATTGGGGTCACGAGCGGTGGGTAGCCAAGGTCCCTCCTGACTGCTGGCACTTCGCTCAGTACGGCGTCCATCTTTGAGAGCGCATTGTACTCTTTGAGTTGGTAAACCAGGTTTGATATCATCCCACCCGGGATCTGGTGCCTGAGCGCCCTCGGATCGATCCTATCTGTCATCTCCGAGCAATACCCCTTGTAGTTTTCTCGAATCTTTTCGAAGTAGTCTGCGCAATCGTTTATGAGCTCTATATTGAGATGCGATAGCATGTTCGTGCCGCGGAAGACCTCGTATATGGTCTCGATCGCTGGCTGCGACGCGCCGAAAGCGAAGGGAAATAGCGCGGTGTCGATGTACTCCGCACCCGCCTCGATGCCCTTTAGGTACGCGAGTGAAGCGAGCCCGCAAGTATAATGGCAGTGCAGGGCGACAGGAAGCCCTGTCTCCTTCCTGATCCCCTTGACTATGTCGTATGCCGGTCTCGGGGCCAGTAACCCTGCCATGTCCTTTATCCTGATAGCATCCACATCAAGCTCACTTATCCGCTTCGCCACCTCGATGAAGTACTCCACGGTGTGTATGGGGCTAGTGGTGTACACGACGTCGCCATGGACCGTGGCCCCTATCTGCTTCGCCACCTTCACGGCTACCCTGAGGTTCTCCACATCATTCAGGGCGTCGAATATCCTGAACACGTCTACCCCGTTCTCGTATGCCTTCTTCACAAATGCCTCTATGACATCCTCAGAGTAGTGCCTATAGCCCACAAGGTTCTTGCCCCTGAGGAGCATCACTACATTAGTCTTCTTCAGCCCCCTCTTTATCTTTCGGAGCCTCTCCCAAGGGTCCTCGTTGAGGTACCTTATGCAGGAGTCGAATGTCGCGCCGCCCCACGCCTCCAGGCCGTAGAAGCCTATCTCGTCCATCTTCTCCACCACCGGGACGATGTCTTCGATCCTGAGGCGGGTGGCGAAGAGTGACTGCTGCGCGTCGCGGAGTGTAGTATCGATCACGTTTAGCAATACCAACACCTAAAACTACAATTAAGGCACATATTTCCATTTAAAAAGGTATTGCTTAACTTTGTAAAGTTTTTAAACTGAAAACCTCTAGCGGATTTATTGCCTTTTTCTGGATGCTCATCGTGTATTAATCTGTATATAGCCCTTTTTTAGAAGTGAGTTAAATCTTATATATCCCTATACTTAATCTTTAAGCAGTTTTCGAAGGTGGAAAAATGGCTAGAGGAAATAACGAAATACTTGCAAATCTGGAACAGATAGTTGGTCCAGAGTATGTGAGCAATGAAGAAGCCGACCTGCAGCCATACACTTGGGACATGACTTGGGCCGAACCAAGGATGCCTGACTATGTCGTCATGCCGAAGACAGTGACTGAAATCCAGCGCGTTGTGAGACTCGCGAACCATCGCAAGATTCCGGTAATTCCTTACTGCAACGCCACAAACATCGGTGGCCTCTGCGTACCAGAGGAAGGCGGAATCATAATGGATCTCAAGAAGATGGACAGGATCCTCAAGATCGACCCTGAGACATGCTACGCTGTTATAGAGCCAGGTGTTAGCCATGCTGCATTCTCGGCTGCCCTTAAGGCTACAAACCCGCAGTGGAAGGGAGAGGAATTCAGCAAGGGTTTCGAGTTCGGGTGGGGCGTTCACCCGGCATCGGCGTCAGTACTTGCAATGGCAATCAACCACGGGATCGGGCACCTCAACGGTAGGCTTGGAGTGAACAGCCAGCTGATGAGCAGTATGGAGGTAGTCCTCCCCACTGGTGAGGTGGCAAAGATCGGTTCCTGCGCTTACTCTGACTCATGGCACTCGTTCCTGCCGCTCCCCCGCATGGACGGTCTCTTCACCGGATGGCTCGGAACAACCGGCATCGTCACGAAGTTGGGAGTCTGGATCTTCCCGATCCGCCCGTACAAGGATGTCTTGACAATTGCCGCTGCCAGTGCAGAGGACATCACCAAGTACATGGTCAGGTGGCGCCACTACTCGCTCTGCGACGAGGTGACCGCTGTGAGCTGGTGGCTCGCCCAGATACCGATCGTCTTCCCGTACAGCCCGAAGCCTGCTGACGCACCTGAGTTCTTCAGCTACACTGTGATATCCGGGTGGAGCGAGGAGGAGCTCGCCTACAAGAGGAAGATGTGGAAGGAAGTGGTCGAGAAGGAGAGTGCTAAAGGAACGAAGCTCATCAACTTCGAGTACCCGCCAGAGGCGAAGAAGGGAAGGACCGAGCTCCCGAGCAGGATCGTAGGTTCGACCAAGAACTACTCCAAGTCCTGCGGTGGAGGTATCGCATGGCCTGGCACCTTTGCTCCATGCAAGAGCTGGCCTATCCTCTACGAGAAGTGGAAGGAGATCTACATCAGGCACGGTCTGTCCCCTGCGACAAGGTTTACCGACTACCAGGGTGCGCACTACGGAATGCTCAGATGCATGACGCCATTCAACAAGCGCGACCCAGCCTCAGTACAGGCTGCGAGGGACGCAATGGTCGAGTGCGTCAGGGCAGGGCTCCCGGAGGGCATGCTCCCGTACAAGCCGCCAGTTGAGTACCAGAACGAGCTCAACGCAGTCGCGGACGCTGGCTACCTGTACCTGATGGCAAAGATCAAGGACATGCTTGATCCAAACAACATAATGAACCCGGGCAAGCTGGGTATCCGTTAAGGAGGCGAAAGAGATGTCCCATCTACTAAAGAACAAGAACCTTAAAGAACTTGCGAAGATATACGACTGGGTCTCGATGTGCACGCACTGCGGCAACTGCAAGTACGGATACGAGTATGGTTCGACTTCAAACTTCGCCGCAATGCTGTGCGTCCAGGGAGACAAATTCAACTTCGACTCCTACAGGGGCAGCAGGGGCAAGGTCTCGCTTGCAAGGTCGCTGCTGCACAACCGCATCGGCTGGTCCGACAAGGTTGCACACGTGCTCTTCACATGCACCTCGTGCGGCGCTTGCCAGCAGATGTGCGAGACAGACATAAAGCCGTGGATCCTGAGAATGTTCGAGACCCTCAGGTATGAGGCTTGGAACCAGAACGTAGCAATCCCAGAGAACATCAAGGCTTGGAGCTCAACAATCGGAACGCTCAACAACCCTTACAAGGAGCCGCACGAGAAGAGGCTCGACTGGCTGCCGAGCGACCTTAGGTACTCGATGCCGAAGAAGGCAGAGTACATCTATTTCGCTGGGTGCACAGCCTCCTACAGGAGGAAGCAGATTGCTAGGGCGACTGTCAGCCTGCTGCAGAAGCTGAAGGTTGACTTCACGGTCGTCGAGGACGAGTGGTGCTGCGCATCTCCTCTGCTCAGGACCGGCCAGTATGACCTAGCCGCCAAATTCGTTGAGCACAACAAGGCACTTCCGGAGAAGTACGGCGCATCCGCGTTCATAACCACCTGCTCGGGCTGCTACAGGACGCTCGGCAGGGACTACACGATGGACGCCCCCGAGGGCTACGCTGACAAGTACGGCAAGATGACCGGCGTCAAGGTCGTTCACACCACACACCTGCTCGAGGAGATGCTGAACAAGGGCGAGATCGAGTTCACGGGCAGCTTCAACAAGAAGGTGACCTACCACGACCCGTGCCACCTCGGAAGGCACGCAGAGGTCTACGAGACCCCGAGGAATGTGCTGAAGGCGGTGCCGGGTCTGCAGCTCGTTGAAATGTACCGGAACCGGAAGTTCTCGTTCTGCTGCGGTGCAGGCGGCGGTGTCAGGGGCGGATTCGCAGACTACTCGCTGGAGACTGCAGGCAAGCGTGTCAAGGAAGCCGAAGCCACTGGCGCAGAGCTCGTGACCAGCGCATGCCCGTTCTGCTACACCAACCTTGCGGACGCAATTGAACTGAACAAGTCTCCATTGAAGATGGAGGACATCGTCGAAATCATCGAGCCAATAGTGAGAAGGAAGTAGGCACAACCCTCTTCCTTTTTCCGTTTTTTATTTTTCGTTTCATTTCCATTTGTTCTCCCCTTGATTTTTGTCAGCATCATCTTCTCTCGCCGATCTCCAGGTTAACCGATAGAGAAAAAAGCTCCAATTTGCCTTTCTCGTACTATGGACATGTTCTTCATAAATGGCCC
>JARYLH010000033.1 GCA_029907755.1 Candidatus Methanosuratincola sp. | reverse complement strand
CTGAGGGGGGGCGCGTTCAAGCCCAGGACTTCGCCATATTCATTCCAGGGGCTGGGAGAGGAGGGCTTGAGGCTCCTGAGGGAGGTCTCGGACGAGGTAGGGATACCGGTTGTAACTGAGGCGACATCCCCGGAGCAGGTCCCTACTGTGGCGGAATACGCCGATGCAATACAGATCGGTGCCAGGAACATGCAGAACTTCGAGCTACTCAAGGCGGCTGGGAGATCCGGGAGACCGGTGCTGCTGAAGAGGGGGGCATCAGCTACCATCGAGGAGTGGATGCTCGCGGCCGAGTACGTGCTGCTCGAGGGGAATTGGAGTGTGATCCTTTGCGAGAGGGGGATCAGGAGCTTCGACAGCTCGACGCGGAATGTCTTCGACGTAGCTGGGATGGCATTAGCGAAGGCGCTCACCCACCTGCCCGTCATCGCTGACCCGAGCCACGCAACGGGGAGGAGAGACCTGATCGTGCCGACCGCTATGGCTGCGGTTGCCGCAGGCGCGGACGGGCTCATCGTAGAGGTCCACCCCAGACCGGATGAGGCGCTCAGCGACGGGCCTCAGTCCCTCGACCCTGGCGAGTTCAGGAAGATGGTGTCCCAAGTCGCGAAGGTCGCAAATGCAATCGGCAGGGATCTGGGTTGAGGCAGATCTCGGTTAGGTTAGGGGATCGTGGCTACCTGGTCATGATCGGCGCAGGCCTCCTGAGCGGGGTCGGAGAGGCTGTCCGACCCTTGGTTGGCGGTGGGAAGGCGGTGCTGGTCACGGTCCCTCCGGTCAGGGAGCTTTACCTGCAGAGCGTATTGGACAGCTTAGCCGATGTGGGGGTCCAACCCCTCGTGGTAACCGTCCCGGACGGTGAGGATGCCAAGACGCCCAGGACGTACCTCGATGTCGTGGGGAGGATGTTGGACGCGGAGGCTGGCAGGGACGCCCTGGTGATCTCCCTCGGGGGCGGGTGCGTAGGCGACCTCGCCGGTTTCGTGGCTTCGACGTACATGCGCGGAGTTGGGCTGGTCCACCTCCCGACCACGCTGCTCGCGCAGGTGGACAGCAGCATAGGCGGCAAGAGCGCGCTCAACCACCCGAGGGCTAAGAACCTCATAGGCAGCTTCCACCAGCCGGAGCTCGTGATCGCTGACACAAGGGTGCTGAGGACGCTCCCGCCGAAGGAAGCCCGCTGCGGGCTTGCCGAGGTGCTCAAGTACGGTGCCATACTCGACAGCGAATTGTTCGGGATCCTCGAAGGAAAAGCCGAAGAGGCGCTGGGGCTCAATGAGGGGATCCTGGAGGAGATAGTCTGCCGGTCGATCGAGATCAAGGCAAGGGTCGTGGGGGCGGACGAGATGGACAGGGGCGGGAGGATGCTTCTCAACTTCGGACACACGGTCGGCCATGCCATAGAGTCGGCGACTGGCTACACCGGGTATAGCCATGGGGAGGCGGTCGCCATAGGGATGGTGGCAGAGGCAAGGATCGCGGCCAAGCTCGGCATGATCAGCGATGGAGAGGTGGAGAGGATCGTAAGGCTTGCCACACGGCTCGGTCTCCCGACCAGGGCGAGTGGCATCACAGCCGATGAGTTGATCGGGCTCATGCATAGCGACAAGAAGGTGCGGGGTGGAGAACTGAGGTTCGCACTCCCGGACGCGATCGGGTCAGGGGTGGTGGTCGGGGTCACGGACAGGGGATTGATCAACGAGGCGCTCTCGGGGGTGCTCGAGTATTAGAGGCAGGGCTTACAGGATATGCGCATCGGTAACGGGCAAGGACGAGCACGGGATGGCAAGGGCAGCCTTGGCCGCTGAGGAACTGGGTGTCGACCTCGTGGAGCTGAGACTCGACTCGTTGGAGGGGCTCGACCGGGAAAAGGTCAGGGCAGTATTCAAGATGACCGCCGGGCTCAGTGTGCCCAGGATCGCTACGGTCATGTCGAGCAGCATATTCGGACGGTTTGGGGGGAGCCCTAAGGAGAGGGCGGAACTGCTATTCGAGGCCGCAAGCCACGCCGACTATGTCGATGTCGGGGTCGAGATTCTGGGAGAAATCGACTGGCTCCTGGAGAGGGTATCCCGGAGGTCAAAGGTGATACTCTCCTGGCATGCAGACCGCATGCTCTCAGTGGAGGAGATGAAGGAATTCGCAAGGTCCCGGCAAGGGTGTAGCGTCTACAAGATCGTAATGCCCGCGAGGGGCATGGCGGACAACCTGATTGCTTTGGAGGGGTGCCTGGCTTTGGAAGGGGTCAAGAGGGTCGTCTTCTGCTACGGTAGCGAAGGGGTGCTTTCAAGGGTGCTCTCGCCGTTCTTCGGGGCGGAGTGGGCATACGCTGCGCTGAGGAAGGGCGAGGAGACCGCTCCCGGGCAGGTCGACGTGGAGACGCTCAAGAGGATCAGGGAGGCTTTTGCTTGACCACCAGCAAGACCAAGCTCTTCTGCCTAGTGGGGGATCCGGTGGATCATTCGGTCAGCCCGGAGATCTTCACAAGGGCGTTCGAGGCGTGCGGGGTCGACGCAACATACCTGGCATTCAGGGTCCCAAGCCGGTGCCTGGGCGAGGCGATGGCTGGGCTCAGGGCGCTCGGCCTCTCTGGATGCAACGTGACGATACCCCACAAGATAGCAGTTATGGACCACCTCGACGCAGTCGAGGGGACAGCGAAGGAGATCGGTGCCGTGAACGTGATCAGGGTTGAAAATGGCAGGTCTGTTGGCTACAACACGGACGGGGAGGGGGCGTTGAGGGCGCTGCAAGGGAAGAAGATCGAAGGGAAGAGGGTGGCAATATTGGGCTACGGCGGCGCGGCAAGGGCGGTCGCCTTCTCGATCGCATCCACGCAGAGCCCCGACGAGGTCATCATTTCAGGGAGGGACCCAGCGAAGGCCGAGGGGCTCGCCCAGCGGCTGCGGGCCCTCTTCAGTGTCAAGAGCAGGCCCTCCAGCATCGAGGGGCTCGGCGAAGCCCTACCCGATGTGCTGATCAACGCAACCCCGATCGGCATGGCTCCATGGGTTGAGGAGATCCCGGTCGACAGGGATGTCCTGCGCGCAGGTATGGTCGTATTCGACCTTGTGTACAACCCGGCCGAGACCAAGCTGCTGAGGGAGGCGAAGGCCAAGGGCTGCATTGCCGTCGGGGGGATGGAGATGCTCGTTGGGCAGGCGGCTGCAGCATTCGAGATCTGGACGGGCATAAACGCCCCCTTAAAGGAGATGAGGAGGGCGGCAGAGGGAGCTCTAAGAAGCAGGGGAGGGGCAGACGCATGAGGGGGACGGGGACATCCTACGGCGCAGCCACGATAGTCAACGCGATGCCCTCCGGTTTCGGGGGAGCCATTGGGGTCTGGCTAAAGACGGTCGCTGAGGTGGAGATTACTGAAGACCCCACGGTCGAGGCGGTGGCGGCAGACCAGGAGGTCGACGACTGTTCTTTAGTGGTCGAGTCGTTCAGGGCTGTCACGAGCAGGTACGGGCTAAGCTGCGGGGCGCGGATCATGGTCCGCAGCGAGATACCTCCCGCGAGGGGGATGAAGAGCTCGAGCGCAGCCTCAAACGCAGTCGTGCTCGCCACGCTGGACGCGCTCGGGATAGAGTGCGAGGAGATGGAGGCAGTCCGGATGGGCGTACTGGCATCAAAGAAAGCAGGCGTGACGGTTACCGGTGCCTTCGATGACGCATGCGCAAGCCTCTTCGGCGGGGTGTTCCTCACGGACAACGCCGGGATGAGGGTGCTCAGGAGCTGGGACGCCGAGGAGTTGACTGCGCTCTTCCTGGTCCCTGAGGAGAGAAGGTACTCGGGGAGGGTCGACACGGAGCGCCTCAGGAGCTATGCGCGGGTCTCCCTCATGGCATTCAACGAGGCAATCGAGGGGAGGGTCTGGCAGGCGATGCTCATCAATGGGATGGCAATGGCCCGCATCCTCGGTTTCGACACCGAGCCGATCCTGGAGGCAGTCAAGGAGGGGGCAGCCTCGGCGGGTCTCTGTGGCAAGGGTCCGGCGATATGCGCGGTCG
Source organism: Candidatus Methanosuratincola sp. (assembly GCA_029907755.1). Lineage (GTDB taxonomy): Archaea > Thermoproteota > Methanomethylicia > Methanomethylicales > Methanomethylicaceae > Methanosuratincola. Next base: position 8,665 of record JARYLH010000033.1, on the reverse strand, counting down.
CCAAGCCGGAGTGTGAGGGACGGATCCTTGACTGCTGGAGGAGCAGGGGGGACCCTGTAATCAGGACCAAGATCAGGGGGAGCTCGATCAGCAGGGGGGAGGAGATTGACAGGTAGGGGAACAATCGCGGTGGTAAGGGGCAGCGGGGTCGACGGGACGGTGAGGGCGCCCCCTTCGAAGAGCCTCACGCAGAGGGCGGTGGCATGCGCACTGATTGCAGACGGCAGGACGGAGATTATCGACCCCTCGACCTCTGACGACGGAAGGGTGGCTGCAATGGTCGCAAGGAGGATGGGCGCGAGGGTGAGGATGGATGACGGGGCATGGACCGTAGATCCCCCACCCCGTCCGGAGGCGCCTAAGGATGTCGTCGACTGCGGGGGATCGGCAACATCAATGCGGATATTCACCGCGATCGCGGCACTAGCAGACGGGGCGACCGTCCTGACGGGGAACAGTTCCCTAAGGAGGCGCCCTATTGGCGAGCTCCTTGAGGCGCTGGGCGGACTGGGCGTGCACAGCTTCTCGACCAGGCACAACGGCCTCCCTCCGGTGGTCGTGGAGGGGGGAGGCATCAGGGGCGGGGCAGTTTCGATCCGCGGGGACGTGAGCTCGCAGTACATATCCGCACTGATACTGGCCTGCACGAGGGCGGATTCGGGAACATCGATACAGGTGCTCAAGAACTTCGAGTCCGCAGACTATGTCAGGATGAGCTTGGACGTGCTGAGAGAGTTCGGGGGGATCGCGGGTTCGGACTTCGTTTCTGGGAGATTCCAAATCCCGGGAAGGCAGACCCTCAAGGGCTGCAGGTTCTTTATTGAAGGCGACTACTCATCTTCAGCATTCGTCATCGCAGCTGGCGCTCTGGCAGGCAGGGCATCCGTCGCCGGTCTCAGCACTAGGACGTCCCAGGGGGACAGGAGGATTCTGGAAATAATCGAGAGGATGGGCGGCAGAGTTTCGGTCGAGGGCGGCACGACAACGGCGATCCGGAATAGGCTGAGCGGTGTCGAGATCGACTGCTCAGAGGTGCCCGACCTCGTGCCAGTGCTGGGGGTCCTTGCCACTCAGGCAGAAGGGGTCACGTTGTTCAGGAGGGTCTCAAGGCTGAGGATAAAGGAGAGCAACAGGGTTGAGGGAGTGGTGAGCATGATAAACAGATTTGGGGGGCGCGCAAAGGCAGAGGGGGACAACATCGTAGTCAAGGGTCCCTCGATCCTAAAGGGCACAGAGATCGACCCGAAGGGGGACCACAGGATTGCTATGGCAGCAGCGGTGGCAGGGCTGGTCGCAAGCGGCGAGACGGTGATCCGGGGGGCGGAGTGCGTCTCCAAGAGCTACCCCGGCTTCTTCTCTGACCTAAAGGGGCTTGGTGCGGATGTGGAGGTGATCAGAGGGTGAGTTTCGGGTTCGGCAAGGAGTTCAGGATCACGGTCTTCGGTGAGTCGCACGGCGCATGCGTCGGGGCGGTCGTCGAGGGATGCCCCGCAGGGCTCCCCCTGGAGGAGATCGACATACAGCGCGAGCTCGACAGGCGCAGGCCGGGAGGGCGTCTCGCCAGCGCCAGGTTCGAAACGGACAGGGTCAGGCTGCTCAGCGGAGTACTAGGTGGCCGGACCAATGGCGGTCCAATCACAATGCTGGTGGAGAACCAAGATGTGGATTCTACCTGGTACGAGGAAAACAGGCACCTCCCGAGGCCGGGGCACTCGGACTTCCCTGCGTTCGTGAAGTACGGCGGGATGAACGACTACAGGGGAAGCGGGTTCTTCTCCGGGAGGATGACTGCCTCCCTAGTCATGGGAGGGGCCGTTGCGAAGAGGCTGCTTTCCTTGTCCGGGGTGAAGGTCATCGGGCACATCGTGCAGATCGGCGAAACCAGGCTGCAGAAGGAAGTTGGCGACCAGGAGATTGAGGCGGCGACTCTGGACGGCGCGATGTGCGCGGACGGGGAGACTTCGATGGAATTCGAGAACGAGATCGAGAGGGCTGCCAAGGAAGGGGACTCGGTCGGCGGAGTGGTCGAGTGCAGGGTCCTCAACCTGCCCGCGGGCATCGGGGAACCTTTCTTTGACTCTGCCGAGGCGCTGATAGCCCACGGAGTCTTCAGCATCCCTGGGGTAAAGGGAGTGGAGTTCGGTGCAGGGTTCGGCCTTGCATCGATGAGGGGATCGGAGGCAAACGACGGCTTTGTTGTCAGAAACGGGAAGGTGGCAACGGAGACGAACAGGTGTGGCGGGGTGCTGGGCGGGCTGACCACGGGGATGCCGCTCATATTCAGGGTCGCCGTAAAACCCACCCCCTCGATAAGGAAGGCGCAGAGGACAGTCGACCTGAGGGCGATGGGGGAGGCGCCCATAGCAATAGGCGGCAGGCACGATCCCTGCATTGCGGTGAGGGCCGTTCCGGTGGTCGAGGCGGTCGCCGCGGTCTGCATAGCGGACCTGATGGTTAGGGGTGGCAAGATACCGAGGAGGATTGGTGAACAGAATGGGAATTGAGGAGATCAGGAAAGAGATAGACAGGATAGACGAGGAGATAGTGAGGCTGCTGAACGAGAGGGTGGCAGCGTGCAAGAAGGCAGGAGTTGCCAAGGGGGGTATCGCGATACTCGACCTGGACCGCGAGAGGAGGGTGCTCGAGAGGGTCGCATCCAAATCCGAGGAAGCCCCGTCGGAGGGGATACGGGCGGTCTACAGGGAAGTGATCTCGATGTGCCGCAGGGTCCAGAGACCAGTGACAGTCGCCTTCCTGGGACCGGAGGGGAGTTTCTCCCATGAGGTCGCATCGAAGCACTTCGGGTCATCCTCGAGGCTTCTACCCAGCAGGAGGATAAGGAACATCTTCACGGAGGTGGACCTCGGGGGGGCGGACCTGGGCGTAGTCCCGTTCGAGAACTCGCTGGAGGGGGCAGTAAACGACACGCTGGACTGCCTCGTCGAGTACCCGGTCTCGATAGTCGGCGAGGCGCTGTTCAGGATCAACCAGAACCTGATCGTCGACCCCGAGGTGACGTCGCTAAGCCAGATCGAGAGGGTCTACTCGCACCCCCAGGCGCTTGCGCAGTGCGACGGGTACATCACGAAGCACCTGAACGACAAGGAGATCATCGTCACCGAGTCGACAGCCAGGGCGGTGGAGCACATACTTAGGGACCAGAAGGGGGCGGCGATCGGCAGCAAGGTGGCTGCTGAGCTCAACGAGCTGAAGATCTTCGAGGCGGGGATCGAAGACTCGCCGAACAATTACACGAGGTTCGTCGTGATAAAGAAGGGCGGGAGCGCCGAGGTGGGGAAGAAGACTTCGCTTATACTCTCGATAGACCACGTCCCGGGATCGCTGGCTGCGGTGCTCAATTGCTTCGCGAAGCACGGAATCAACGTAACCATGATACTCTCGAGGCCCCTCTACATGAGGCCATGGGAATACCTATTCTTCATCGATTTTGAAGGGAATCTGGGGGATGAGAAATGCAAGACGGCCATAGAGGAACTGAGGAAAAAGACGAGGTTCCTGAGGATACTGGGGAGCTACTCAGAGTTGCAGTGATCGGGACCGGAAAGATGGGGAGGTGCCTGTCCACCCTTCTAAGGGATCACGCGGTTGTGACGCTGCACAGCAGGGACATCAAGAAGGCTAGAGCGATAGCGAGGAGGATCGGGGTGGACGGCGCGGATATCAACGCGATCTCGGGGAGCGACGTAATACTGGCCACAATACCGACTGGGGCACTCCAGAGATTTGTTGAGGAGTCTGCAGGAGCAATGCGCCCTGGCGCAATCTTCGTGGACGTCTCATCCGTGAAAGTCGGATTGGTCGAGGAGGTCCTGAAAAGGCTCCCGAAAGGGACGGGTTACGTGAGCATCCATCCGCTGTTCACATCCCCCAAAGTGAAGGAAAAAGACGTCGCATTCATACCAGTCAGAGAGACGGCGACCGTGGAGAGGTTCTTGGAAACACTCTCGAAGTCAGGGATGAGCATATTCAGGACTACAGCCGAAGAGCACGATCGTGCCACTGCCGCGACGCAGGTGCTCCACCACTTCGCACTCCTCGCCATGGAGATGGTCCTTCAGAGGCACATGAAATCGTCGGAAAGGTTCAAGACGCACAGCCTAAGAAAGACGCTTGCTGTGATCCGGCTGGTCGAGAGGAACCGCGAGACGGCAGTGATGATCCAGAAGCTGAACAAGTTTGGGAAGGGGGTCAGGGAAGAGTTCATCAGAGAGGCCGAAGCCCTAGACCGCGAGTTTTCAAATTGATTGCCAGACTCTTCTCGCCCACTTCCACGAGTTTTATATTCCTTGTTTTATCGCTAATGGCTCAACTTGAAGCGACGAGTAGCAAAGCAAAATTAGGGGAGGGAGACCGATCATAAAGGCGTGGTCGTATGGACGCCCTGCTTGGCTTCACCCTGTCCCTGGTGGCGGCTGCAGCCGCCGCGCTGGTCCTGAAACGGGCGAATGTTTCACCCGTTGCAGGCTATATTATCGCAGGGTTGCTCATTGGGCCAGTCTTCGGGGTGGTGGACCCTTATTCAGAATATATCACGATCGCGAGCAACATTGGAATCGCCCTCATTGCGTTTGAGATTGGTCTGACAGCAAAGCTGGGGTTCCTCAGGCGGCATACCCAAGAAATCGGCATGACTGCCCTGATAGAGTTCCTAGCAATCACATTCCTCGCAGCAGCGATAGGCGTTTCGTTGGGCCTCCCAATAATCATCACCGTAATACTTGGGCTCATGGCTCTCGACACAAGCACAGCCATAGCCTTCAAGCTGGTGGAATCGACCAAGAAACTATCGGAAAGATCCTCGCTGCAAATACTTGGCGTTGGGACGGTAGAAGACATAATCGTAATGGCAGGTATTTCGCTGATCCCTGCCTTCGCCCAATTCGGGCATCTGCAGATCGACAGCGTGTTCTACCACATCTCCTTCGTGGTCGTCACTGTCCTCGTGACTTTGGTTGTAAGCCTGCAGATCCTTCCCAAAGTATTTTCATTCGTCTCAAAGGGCAACGACCAAGAGATCACGGTGCTGCTGCTCCTCGCAACGGCAATCGGATTTGGTTGGCTGGGGAATTACATGGGGATCTCCTTCTCCTTGGGTGCATTCATAGCTGGTCTCGTGATCTCTTCGATTGATTTGCCGAAGGAGGTGATGAGCAGGATGGTCTCCCTCAGGGACCTCTTCGCGATCGTATTCTTCATATCCGTGGGCCTCGCGATGCCAAGGATCGATAGCCTTGCAAGCGTAGCCTACGCAATTACGATAGCGATTGCGGTCATATGCCTAAAGTTCGTCTCTTTCACGTCAGCTGCCTGGTTGAGTGGGAAAAGGCTGGAAAAGGCAATAAGAACTGGGTTCTACATGATCCCTATCAGCGAATTCGCACTGATAGTCGCAAGTGAAGGCTACAAGTACGGTTTTATCGACAGCAACTTTTTCATGGCTTCCGCATTCGCAGTTATCGTATCCGTGATTGTCGCTTCTAAGCTGGTTGAAAACGACGAGAATTATGCGAACAAGGCTGCTCTGTTGGTCCCTCCAATAATAAGGAATGGCGTTGAGACCATTGCGATGCAGACCATAGAATTTTTGAACGGAGTCGTGCTGAAGGCGAAGGAAGGGCAAGAGCTCCTAATAAGCATCGGCAGCAAGATAGCAGCAGTCATCGTAATAACCTCGATAGGAGCGCTAATCATTCAGCTTTTGAATGAGATACCTCTGATCGCCGAGTTTTCCCTGATCATACAGGCAGTAGTTGCCTCGATGGTAGCAATGATAACATTAGTTGAGATCATCAGGCTCGGGAGCAGCGTCCACAGGATGGCGGAATGGGCACTACAGAAAAGAGGGCAGGAAGCCAACAAAATCCTGAAGGTGTTCAGGAATCTCGTTTACATACTCACCTTGCTCATCCTCGCCGTGATAGTAATCCTTAGCGCAGCCACCCTGATCAGAAGGCTGTTCCTAGAATTAGGAGCGTTTACGGCCAACATCTTATCTTTTGCTTTCATTTTCTCATTGGTGCTCATAGCATTCTACTTCTCCTACAGCAGGGTAAGGAAGATGCTCGAAACACTGGAGGGGACAATTAACAGGATTTAAGGAGATATCCTATACAGGAAGCTCTGCGAAGACTTTCCGAAATTGCCTTTTCGAGAGCGCGAAAAAGACGGACGATACAAGCAGCCCGAAAGCCAAGGAGATGGCGAGGGATGGATACAGCCCGTAACCAACGCCCATGAAGATGTAGGAGATTATAGGTAATGCGGAAATCAGCACAGCCGCACCCAGCGCCAGCATTGAAAGGAGAAGACCAGTGCCTGTGATGTAGCTGCTTCTGGGCTTCTCGCTGAGCTCAGGGTATCTCGATCCGAAATACAGACCGACGCTGACAGAGATGCATGCTGTCGCAACGCTTAGCACGAGCAAGCTTGTGGCAGCATTCGACCCGAAATGGAATACGAGTGAGAAGATCCCCGAGAACGCCAGGGATAGGACCAGGGAAAGAGAAAGGGGCAAAATGGCCTTCGCCTTGAAGTATGACTCAGGACCAATCGGCGAGGCGAATATGCGCCACAATGCCCTACCTTCCTGACCTATAGATGTGGCTGACAGGAAGAGACCGAAGATTCCGGTGCCCATGAATGAGAACATGCCTGCATAGCCGTATAATTCGTAGCGATCCATGGAGCCCACCGTCAGTAACAAGGGTATCATCATTATAAACGGGATTGACCAGAACCTCACCATCTCCTTCCTCCTGGCTAGTGACCGGAAATCCTTCGATATGACTGCAAGCTCACTCTGAGTGAAAAACAGTCTGCCAAAACCTATCCCCAATCCCGAACGCGCACTCGGCTTCCCAAGCGCGGAGTGGCGCATCTTGATTGTTACGGGCACGGGGACCCAGTACCTTGATCTTACCGCGACTGCGCTCAGCATCAGTGCGATCCCAAAGAGGAGAGTTACCGTCGAGAAAAAAGCGGCGGATCCAAGATCACCTGCCGACGCTTCTACAACGACTATCGAAGGCCAGAACAATGGCACGAACCAGAGCTCCTGGATCCTCGGCGCTAGGGCCTCAAGCACCCTGAAAAGTATTCCCGGATTGAAAAAGACCTGCGACAGGGCTAGGACGATGACGATCAGTACAGCCCTAGATAAGATGGCAGTTCGCCCTCCCCTCTTCGAGAACGTGGAGGAGACGCGGTTCATGAGCGATTTTATAACCTCGGAAATGAAGCCGCCCATCACTGCGCAGAACACCGCCAGCAACGAGGATACTGCCCAAGCACCAATTAATCCGAACCTGATAGCCAGGGCAAGGGAGATGCCAATCACTGCGGTCACTATGTAGCAGTAAGAGAGGACTGTTGAAACGGAGGACGCGAGTACGTACTCGGATGAGGAGATCGGCATGTAGTTCACTATTTCGCTTGATGCATACTGCGCGTTATCCCCTATGACGAAGAATACCCCGTAGAGTACCACGAATGACAGCGCGATCAGCGGCACCGAGGAGAGCAGCTGAAGCGACAATATACGGAAGTAGGAGATTTCGGATTCTGGAACGACTCCAAGGAATGCATAGACGAGGGATGAAGAAACAACAAAAACAATTGCGGCGAGTTGGATCAGCCCAGTGGGTTTTGAGAGCCACCCCTTGGAACGTTCGCCACGCCCCCTGATCTGGGAGAGCAAAAGTATGAGCAGGAGTGTCCTTACTCTCGACCGCCTCATCTGCTGAGCTCCTCCACCACCGATCGGACGTCCACTCCGCCCGTGATCGTGAAGAAGACTTCTTCGAGGCTGGATCCCTGCATGCCAGCCCTCTCCTTCAGCTCGTCCACGGTGCCCTCGGAGACGAGTGACCCGCCGTATAGTATTGCAATCCTCTTGCATATCGCCTGCGCAATCTCGAGGATGTGGGTGCTGAAGATGGTTGTCACGCCTTCCCCGCTCAATCTGTTCAGCAGGTCTTTGACGATCTTAGCAGACCGGGGGTCCAAGCCATTCAGCGGCTCGTCCATTATCAGAAGCCTGGGTCTGTGGAGCAGTGCCCCGATTATTGCCACCTTCTGGCGCATCCCTTGGGAGTATCCGCTGAGCATCTCGTCCTCCCTGCCCGACAGCTCGAAAGCCTCCAAGAAATGCCCGATCCTGGTCCGCTTTTCCTCCTCGCGCAAGCCGTACAGGTCGGACACGAACTCGAGGTACTCCCGTGCGGTCAAGAAATCATAGAGCCGCGGGGTCTCAGGCACATAGCCGACAATACGCCTGACGTCTATCGGCCTTTCGTATGGCCTAACACCGAAGATAGAGATCTCTCCGGCGTCAGGTCTGACCAGACCTACCATCATCTTCATGAAGGTGCTTTTGCCGGATCCGTTTGGTCCCAGCAAACCGTAAACCTGACCCTCCTCAATTTCGAGCGAGAGGTTGTCGATAGCTCTGACGCCGCCGAAATTTTTTGTGAGCGAAGACGCATGGACCGCAACATTCATAGACTAAGTTCACCGTTAATCTAAAAATTAAATTACGGAATATAAAATGTTTTTTATTTAAAAAATACTTATGGTTTCTTAACACCAAATTTTTCTTAAAGGAAGTATTAAAGAGCTTCATTTTTTCGGCTTTTTATGCGTATCC